>CAJXIT010000065.1 GCA_913054055.1 uncultured Thalassolituus sp. | reverse complement strand
ACGAATTGTCTGAATTCGTTTTTAAAGATCGTGATCGTCGCTCGGACTGACCATTTCTTTTCTGCTTTCTAGCTAAGCTAGTGCAGAGCTTCTCTCGAAGCGAGGCGCGTATTCTACAGAACCGCTTTTCCTTGTCAACATCTTTTTGAAATATTTAATTATTAAAAACTTCAAAAATTTGCTTTGCTTTGAGACGTTTGCCTCGAAGCGGACGCGCATTCTACAGTGTTTCGATTAGCTGTCAACACTTTGTTTTTATTTAGTTTTTTCTGATTTAACTGAAAGAAAACTAAACACCTTAACAGGGTAACTTTTTTAAAGTATTTCTAAAAAAGAAACGCGCTTCCTGTTGAGGAGGCGCGCATTATAGGGAGATTATAAAATGGGTCAACACTTATTTTAAGAATTACTTAATTCTTTATTTAAGCTCAAATAAGTGGTGCTTTTTCTTACCTAGCTTCACGATAAAGAAACGCCCATACAAGGCATTGCCCTTCTTAAAGATTTCAGGTGCCGCCATTAATGAGTCCATCCCATAAGCCTGGCCATTCATAAGCACGGCGTTTCGACCCAAGGCGTCTTTAATTTGTTTACCCTGCCCCATTCCAGCCTCAGATAAGATTGAGGTTAGTGGCTTACCAGTAAAATCTGCTTCAGTTAAATCACTGGATGGCAAACCATCAAGTTTAATCTGTTCCAAATCCTGCTCACTTAAACTGCCCGCATCTCCAGAGAATAACGCCTCCGTTATACGCTCAGCCGCCGCCAACCCTTCTTCGCCGTGCAATAACTTAGTCACTTCTTTCGCTAAAATTGGCTGAGCGGTTTTACGGCCCTGAATTTCAGCATCTTCCGCTTCAATGGCGTCGATTTGCTCAACACTTAAAAAAGTGAAGTACTTTAAGAATTTATAAGCGTCCGCATCCGCGGTATTTAGCCAGAATTGGTAGAAGGCATAAGGAGAGGTTTTCTTAGGGTCCAGCCAAATTGTGCCGGATTCAGTCTTGCCAAACTTAGTGCCATCGGACTTAGTTACCAATGGTAAGGTTAAACCAAATACCTGATTACCATTCATACGACGGGTTAATTCTGTCCCGCCAGTGATATTCCCCCACTGATCAGAACCACCAATTTGTAAGATACAGCTTTCAATTTCATTTAATTTGGCGAAGTCATAGCTTTGCAAAATCATGTAGGTGAATTCAGTAAAACTAATCCCAGCACCATCACGGTCTAGACGCTGCTTTACTGATTCTTTTTGAATCATCTGGTTTACCGAGAAGTATTTACCCACATCACGCAGAAAGTCCAACATAGAGAATTCACCAACCCAATCTAGGTTGTTAACCACTTTGGCACTGCTTTCTCCAGACTCAAAGTCTACAAAACGACTTACCTGGGCTTTTAATTTCTCTACCCATTGACCCACGACTTCAGGACCGTTCAATTTACGCTCTGCCGCCTTAAAGCTTGGGTCGCCAATTAATCCCGTGGCCCCGCCTACTAAAGCTAGCGGCTTATGGCCCGCCATTTGAAATCGCTTTAAAACCAATAAAGGCACAAGACTGCCTATGTGCAGACTGTCTGCAGTTGGATCAAACCCACAATATAAAGTCTGGCACCCTTCTTCTAAACGGGAAATCAGTTCTTCTTCGCCTGTGCAGTCGTTATATAAACCGCGAGCTTTTAAATCTTCTATTAAGGATGCTGTCATGGATCTGGCCGAATAATACTCATGTTCGATTTAAGGAGGGAAATTAACGGATTCCATAATATTTGCAAGCTGTACCGCACACTTTCCTTAATAAGCACACCCAAATCCACATTCAGGTACTACAATTTAGATAATGGAATGGTATGCTTGGCCCACAAGCAGTACAGGCATCTATATGAATAATAAGGAATTATCCGCATTTGAGTTATTACCCAAGCGTCATTGGATCGCTTTAGGGCTAACTTGTCTATTTATTGCCGCCTCACTGATTTTAATTCCCGTGCAACAGGAACTAGAACGTCGCACCTTCGCATATCAAGTTCCAATGCCTGAAGCAAAAGACGGCACGCAGGCCTTTGCGGCTTTAAACTGGGATATGAAGCAAGTAAAACCGGGCAATACTTTAGCCCAGCTGTTTCAGTCTAATGGGCTTACTTCAAAAGAATTGTTTCTACTGACACAAACGAAGCACGGTAAAAGCCTTAACCAAATTCACCCTGGCGATAAAATTGGCTTCCGTATCTCGGATGACAATCTCGATAGCTTCCGCTTAGAAAAGTCTCAATTTGAAAGCTATGAATTTAGACTGACCAATGAAGGCTTTATAAGCGAACATATTGTGCTTGAGCCAGAAATGGCTGATACCTTTGCGCAAGGCACCATTAACTCTTCGTTATTTGAAAGCGGGCTTGAAGCCGGATTAAGCAATAATGTCATTATGAAGCTGGCCACCATTTTTGGCTGGGATGTGGATTTTGCCCTAGATATTCGTGAAGGGGATAACTTCAGTCTCATCTATCAAGAGAAGTATTTAAAAGGGGAAAAAGTGGGTGACGGCGAAATTTTAGTGGCTCGCTTCCAGAACAAAGGTAAAACCTATACTGCGGTTCGCTTTGAAGACGATCACGGAAACGGTCAATACTTTACCCCTGCTGGACTCAGCATGCGCAAAACGTTTTTACGCAGCCCAGTGGATTTCACCCGTATTAGCTCGAAGTTTAACTTAAAACGTAAACACCCTATTTTGCATAAAATCCGCGCACACAAAGGTGTGGACTATGCGGCCCGTCGCGGCACCCCCATTAAAGCGGCCGGTGATGGCAAAGTGATTTTTGCGGGACGAAAAGGTGGTTACGGCCGCGTTCTCATACTTAAACACGGTTCGGCTTACACCACTTTATATGCTCACTTAAATGCATTTGGCCGCGGCGTTCGTGTAGGTAAACGAGTGCGCCAAGGTCAAGTTGTGGCTTACGTGGGCAGCTCAGGCTTGGCTTCAGGGCCACACCTTCATTATGAATTTCGTTTAAACGGCATTGTGCGTGACCCCTTAACGGTTAAACTGCCCCATGCAAAACCCATAGATAAAAATAAAAAAGAACGCTTTATGCATTACGCACAAGTAATGGTTATGCGTTTAGAAAGCCATTTATTCGGCGACTATTTCGCCTCTCGGTAAGCCATCATGAGTACCACCCAAGCGCTTTACTACATTGGCCAGATGTCAGGCACCAGCCTTGATGGGGTGGATACTGTATTAATGCAGTTAAATCATGATGGCATTCAAACGCTGGCCAGCCATCATTTAGATTTCTCTGGCGATTTTAAGCAAAGCCTTTTGGAACTATGTAACACAGGTGAAGACGAAATTCATCGCTGTGCCATGGCAGCCAATGAACTGGCCAAGCTATATGCCCAGTCCGTGAACGAACTGCTTACTTATAGCCACATTAAAGCCGATGATGTGATTGCAATCGGTGCCCATGGGCAAACTGTTCGCCATATGCCTCCTTATTACACTACCCAAATTTTAAACGGCGCCTTGCTAACAGAGCTGACAGGCATTACCACTGTGTGCGATTTTCGCAGTCGAGACATGGCAACAGGTGGCCAGGGCGCTCCTCTTGTTCCTGCATTCCACGAGTTTTTATTCTCCCATGATGAGGACAAAATCATTTTGAATATTGGTGGTATGGCCAACATATCCATTCTATCCAAAAATCATGGCACTCATGGTTACGATACCGGCCCAGGCAATGTATTGATGGATGCTTGGTTTGGTCGCCACTTAAATGGGCGTTATGACGAAGATGGTAACTGGGCTAAGTGTGGCCAAGTCATTCCCGAATTCTTGAACGACTTGTTAATGGAGCCTTATTTTTCAGAACCTGCACCAAAAAGCACGGGGCGTGAGCTGTTTCAATTGGACTGGCTACTAGAATACGAGCCATATGATTATGCGGCTGAAGATGTGCAAGCGACCTTGCTTCACCTTACTGTACAAAGCATCGCAAAAGAAATTATGAAGTTCCCTGGTACAAAGCAAGTGGTGGTATGCGGGGGTGGAGCTTATAACGGAGAGCTAATGCGAACCCTAGACAGTGCTCTGAACCAAGTTGAAGTCATTACTTCAGATCAGCTGGGTATTGATGCGCAAAATGTTGAAGCATTGGCTTTTGGCTGGCTAGCCCATCAATGTATGAATGGGCTCACTGGAAATGAACCAGCTGTCACCGGCGCAAAAGGTAAAAGAATTTTAGGGGCGATTTACCCAGTTTAAAAACTTTGATAGCCAGCGCGAATTAAGCTCTTAATGCGCTCAGGGCCGTAATTCACCGTATCAATGAACGGGGGGATTTGATCCCTTGAAACTTCATTATTACCCATCCAACGCTCACAAATTTGAATATCCACCACATTAAACGCATCTAATTTAGCGGCTTGATCCACTAATGAGCGGTACTGGGTATAATTTTCTTTTAAAAAGGCATTGGCTTCGCTGCCGTGCAGAACAACAGCAATAGGCTGACTTATGTAGCCTTCATGCATTTCCGACCATTTTTCAGCGCGATTTAATACACGAGATAACTCAGCTGGAGTATGAGCATTTATCTGGGCAAGAAAACCTTCTGGTTCTGCAAACGCCATGACACTAGCAAGCATAAAGCCGCCAATGATAATGAGTTTAAACCGTGAAAGAAGAGCCGCAGCCGCAGGTAGAAGAGGCTTGAGGATTACTAACAACAAATCGAGATCCTTCTAGGCTTTCTTGATAATCCACTTGGGCACCATCAAGATAGGGATAGCTTAATGAATCCACCAGCACTTTTACGCCTTCTTGCTCAACTTGAGCATCGTCTTCATTTACTTCGGTATCAAAGGTAAAGCCATACTGGAAGCCAGAACAACCACCACCTGTGACAAAAACCCGAAGACAAAGACTATCATCACCTTCATCCTCCAATAGCGTCTGCATTTTATGCACAGCAGCAGATGTTAGGGAGAGAACGTTCATACAGCGAAACCTTCAGGATATTCAATAAGCCAGTATTATCTAATTAACCGACTATTTTAGTCAACTTTAGTTTCAGCAACCACGTCCACCACAGGTTCTTTTTGCTTGCGGCCCTTACGTGGCTTTTCAGCCGTTTGATGAATCAAGCTACCATTCACCTGCGCGCCCATCACCATTTCCATCATGGTGTAATAAACATCCCCATTCACAACCGCTTTTTTCGCCAGCTCAATGTGCTGATGAGAATGTACGTTACCGATTACTTGACCGTTGATAATAATATTTGGGGCCTTAATCTCACCTTCAACAATGCCGGTTTCACTGATGCGCACCACAGCACTGGATTGATCATCAGCAATGATGTTGCCACGGATTTTACCATCAATGTGTAAACCGCCGCTAAAATGTACATCACCCACAATTTCAGATTTGCTTGAAATCAGTGTGTCGTAATGCCCTGGGTTTTTATTCTTACTATTTAGCACTTGTTTGCTCCTGCTTTTTCTCTTTACCCGGCCAAGGGAAGCTGTTCTCAATACGCTTGGCCTTTGAACCATTTGACTGTAATACCACTTCTACGGATTCTGGAATATAGCCATCAGGCAAAACCAGCTCCCCCACAATTTCTTGGAAATAACGGAATTTGTATTTGATGCCGTAATCCTGAATATCTTCAGATAGATCCCTTAACCCATAAACCTTTTGCTTGCCGTTTAATACGCCAACAATGTTTACCCCAGCTAAGCCGCTGATGAATCTTTGATTGGTACCCACTTGGGTTAGTACCAATTTAAACTTGAAACGTTTTTGTTCTAGGGTTTTTTCTAGATCAAATTTTTGAATACGTAAATCTTGCTTGCGACTTGATGGGGCCATAATCCCTTTATAAAAAGCCACTTCCTCTTGCAAGGTGGCAATTTGAGTTCTCAAATCCACCATATTCTGACGCAAACCTTCGGTGGACTTACGATCCACTTCACCGCCTTTTTCAAGCATGATGACACGCTGACTATTGGCAGAAATTTCATCGCGAGCCATTTGCAAATCTTCTAGCAGTTGGTCTCGTTCAGCAATGGCTTGCTCTTGAGCTTCTAACGCTTCGTAGCGCCCTAAAATGAAACTGGCCACACCAAAGATGCCAATCAATATCAGTATTAATACGCGCTTCCAAAAACGGCTCCACGGGTCATAACTGACTACCGTAAGCTTGTCTTGTTTGCTGCCTTTTACAACGGCCATTGCAATCAATCCTTAGTCTTGTTTTCTATAGTGATTGTTATATTTGTTATTAATAGCTTAGGTGAAAAAACAGGTTTTTCTTGCCTTGTTTCTCACCTAATTAACCTTTATGGCAACATGGCTGGCTGTGTCATACCCATGTTTTCTGGCAGGTCGAACATGATGTTCATATTTTGAACTGCTTGGCCTGCCGCACCTTTGACTAGATTATCAATGACTGATAACACCACAACTGTGTCACCATCTTGCGGGCGATGAATGGCAATTTGATTATAATTACTGCCTTTCACATTACGCGTTGCGGGGTGGCTGCCTTTTGGCAAAACATCCACAAATGGCTCATTCTCATATTTGTTTTCATACAAGGCTTGAAGATCCACAGACGTATCTTTCAATTTTGCATAAAGCGTTGCGTGAATGCCACGAATCATTGGGGTTAAGTGTGGCACAAAGGTAAGGCCCACTGCATTACCCGAGTTGGCATTTTGCAAACCCTGTTTGATTTCTGGTAAATGACGGTGTCCGTGAACGCCGTAAGCACTGAAGCTTTCGCTGGCCTCACATAACAAGGTGCCAATGGCAGCCTGACGACCAGCACCAGATACCCCTGACTTACAATCCGCTATTATATTTTGCTCATCAACCAAACCAGCCTCAATTAAGGGTAATAAGCCCAATTGCGCTGCAGTTGGGTAGCAACCCGGGTTCGCCAATACTTTTGCTGTTTTAATGGCTTCACGATTCACTTCAGGCAAACCATACACAGCTTGGGCCACGATATCTTTGCAAGTGTGCTCCATGCCATACCATTTGGACCATTCTTCAGTGTCTTTAATACGGAAGTCTGCACCCAAATCTATCACTCTTACACCAGCTGCCACCAATTCAGGGGTCATCGCCATGGCAACGCCATGAGGTGTAGCAAAAAATACAAGATCGCATTCACATAAGGTTTGAACATCCGGTACACTAAAGCAGATATCTGTGAATGGTCGCAGATTGGGAAACATCTGAGAAACTGGCTTTCCATCTTCACCACGAGACGTCACGACTTTTAAGTCTACCTCTGGGTGTTGAACCAGAATACGCAGTAGTTCAACACCGGTATAACCCGTGCCGCCCACAAGACCAACTTTGATCACAGTATCACCTCTAAACTATGTACAACTAGAAAAGGCCATATAATAGCGCCTTTATGAAAAAGTGATAGGGAATTTAATGGCATCTTTTATAAGACGCATGAAATTACAGCTTAGAGTTAACCTTGCTCAGAATAATGCCCTGCCTCTTTTAGCTTTATTTGGCGCCCTTGCCGGCGCTTTCACCAGTGGCACCATCTTGATTTTCCGTATGGCCATCGAAGGCCCCTTAGAAACCTATTTACCTGAAGGCAATGGAGAGAACTTTGAAGCCCTAAGCGCTTGGTTACGCTTCTCCCTTCCTTTATCTGGCGCCATTCTGCTGGCCATGATATTTCATAAGCTGAGTGTGCAGTCCCGCATTGTTGGCATTAGCCATGTGCTGGAGCGCTTAAAAAACCATCAAGGGCATATGCCTTTAAGTAACTTTTTTGCACAATTTTTTGGTGGCATTATCTGCGCCATCAGTGGCCAAAGCACAGGTCGAGAAGGCCCTGCCGTGCATTTAGGTGCCGCCACCGGCAGCATTATGGGTCGCCGTTTCAAACTGTCTTCTAACCATACTCAGCTATTGCTGGCGTCAGGGGTGGCCGCCGCCATCAGTGCGTCATTTAACACCCCCATCGCTGCGGTTGTTTTTGCCATGGAAGTGATCATTGTGGGTTACAGCCTACAAAGTTTAATTCCTGTGATTTTAGCGTCCGTTATTGGGGCCATGATTACTCGCAGTGTGTATGGTTCTGAGCCAGCTTTTACCGTACCAGCGCTTGAGATGAATTCACTTTTGGAATTCCCCTTTTTAATTGCCGAAGCGTTATTCATGGGGGCTTTGGCTGCATTATTTATTTGGGTGTGTGTAAATACGGCACAAAAAGCACCTAAAAGTTTATGGGCACGATTTTTAATCATTGGCCTGTTAAATGGTTTAATCGCCGTACTGATTCCTCAAATGATGGGCATCGGTTACGACACGGTTAACTTGGCTTTATTAGGCGGTTTGCCATGGATAGCCCTGTTTGTATTTGCCATTGCAAAGCTATTAATCACTAGTTTGAATTTAGGTCTTGGCCAGCCAGGTGGTGCGATTGGCCCTATGTTGTTTATTGGTGCCTGCGCAGGCGGAGTCATTGGCGAGGTTGGTAATTATTTTGCCCCCGATGAAGCCAGTGCCACCGGTTACTATGCCATGCTAGGCATGGCCGCCATGATGTCAGCCTGCCTGCAAGCGCCTTTAACAGGCCTCATGACGCTATTAGAATTAACCAATAATCCAAATATTATATTACCTGGCATGCTTGTAGTGGTGATCGCAAATTTAACCACCAGCGAAGTATTTAAACAAAAAGCGTTATTTCCTCGTTTACTGCAACTGCGTGGACTCAGTTTGGATACCTCTCCAGTGGAGCACATGCTCAGACAAAATAGCGTGTTATCCATTGCCGATAAAGATGTGAAAATCCTTAATAAATTCACCGGACCAGATGCCATCAAACTTGCATTGGTAGGCAACCCTCAATACCTGATCATTGCCGATGATAAAAAAGGGTTGTTTAGAATTTCTGCCTCAGACGTGGCGAGCTTATTAATGGACGAACAGCAAACTAAACAGTGGACAGAACAGCAAGATGAAAAGGATGTCATCAACCTAATGGCTATTCCGGGCTTCCGTGAACAATGTGGCCAGATAAGCATTCAAGCAAATTTACAAGAAGCCCTAGACTTAATGGAAAGCTCACAAAAAGATTGCTTAACCGTACACTATGGCAATGAATTCAGCTCTGCCTCTGTTATCGGTATTGTCGAGCATGATAAAATTCATAATTTCTATCGCTATTCAAATTGAATAAGCGAAAACATCATTAAGGTTTCATATGCTGTGGGTTAAAGCGTTTCATATTATTGCAGTGATTTGCTGGTTTGCCGCCATTTTCTATTTGCCAAGGTTATTTGTTTACCATGCCATGAGCGAAGATAGAGTCAGTATCGATCGCTTTAAAATCATGGAGCGCAAACTGTATCGCGGCATCATGACCCCAAGCATGATAGCGGTAGTGATCTTAGGTGGCTGGTTAATGAGCTATAACCTTGATTATTATTTAAGCCAGGGCTGGGTTCATGCAAAGCTAACACTGATTGCCGTGCTGATTGCTTACCACTTTTACTGTGGCAAAATCATGATGCAGTTTCGTGAAGATAAAAACACACGTAGCCATAAGTTTTACCGCGTATTTAACGAAATCCCAGTTTTTCTATTAGTTGCCATCGTTATTTTGGCAGTCGTCAGACCGTTTTAATTAGAAGAAATTAAGCAGATATTTGCCTGCCATCAGGCCCCGAAGTTGATCATCGAGACATTATTATGAAACAAACACGTTCAGAGTCCCTATTTGAATTAGCACAAAAACGCATTCCTGGCGGTGTAAACTCTCCCGTTCGTGCTTTTAAAGGCGTAGGCGGCACACCGGTATTTTTCAAACGAGGTGAAGGTGCCTACCTGTTTGATGAAGACGGTAATCGCTATGTGGATTATGTGAATTCTTGGGGACCGCTAATTTTGGGCCATGGTGCACCCACTGTGATAGAAGCGGTTCAAAAACAATTAGTGGATGGTCTGAGTTTTGGTGCCCCCACTGAAATCGAAATTGAAATGGCCGATAAAGTTTGTGAAATTTATCCAAGCATGGATATGGTACGCATGGTATCAAGCGGGACCGAAGCAACTATGAGCGCCATTCGTCTTGCACGTGGTTTTACTGGCCGAGATAAAATGGTGAAGTTTGAAGGTTGCTACCATGGCCACGCAGATTCTTTATTAGTTAAAGCCGGTTCTGGCTTGCTCACTTTGGGCACCCCTAGTTCTCCTGGTGTGCCTGCTGCCCTTGCGGATTTAACCATCACACTGACTCACAACGACATTGAAGGGGTGAAAGCCTGCTTTGAAGAAATCGGCAATGAAGTGGCTTGCGTTATCGTTGAACCCATTGCTGGCAACATGAACTGCATTCCACCTGAGCCTGGGTTTTTACAAGGCCTGCGGGAGCTTTGTACTCAATACGGCATTGTATTAATTTTTGATGAAGTGATGTGCGGTTTCCGCGCGGCTAAAGGCGGCGCGCAAGAAGTCTATAACGTTGAGCCTGATATGACGACTCTTGGTAAGGTCATTGGCGGTGGCATGCCTGTGGGCGCCTTTGGTGGTAAGCGTGAAATCATGGAACATTTGGCACCACTTGGCCCTGTGTATCAAGCTGGTACGTTATCTGGTAACCCCATTGCCATGGCAGCTGGTAAAGCCATGTTAGAAGCCATTAGCCAACCGGGCTTTTATGATGACTTAACACAAAAAGCGCAAATGCTTTGCCAAGGATTAGAAGACTTAGCGAAAAAACATAACATTCCATTTACCACCAACCAAGTGGGCAGCATGTTTGGTTTTTTCTTTTCTGAAGAGAAAAACATCAGCCGCTTTGAACAAGTTCAAAAGTGCGACCAGGAACGCTTTAAAACCTTCTACCGCGCCATGTTAGATGAAGGTGTGTACTTGGCGCCTTCTTCATATGAAGCCGGTTTCATTTGCTCAGCCTTGTCAAAAGAAGATATTGAGTTCACTTTAAAAGCTGCAGATTCAGTATTTGCCAAACTATAAATTAGCTAATAACCGCTCTTATTTTTAAGAGCGTTCAAGGGCGCCATGTATGAAAATACATGGCGTTTTTTTATGGGTAAAAATTGGACAAACTAACTACTGGTGACTACTCATCTTATTCTTAAACATCTGTCCCTAGTTAATCCCCAATGTTATCCACAGCATTTGGGGATAACATAATTTCATTACCTTTATATTTCATTGCAAAGACAATTTATAAAGGCTGACCCCATTGCTTAAAGATAAGCGAAGAAAGCCCAGTAACAACATTTTAAAAGGAAGCGTGATTCAGGAAATACTGATTAATTAGTCTCTGCGTGCTGGGGTGCTCTCAGTAAAACAGTCCATTTCACTGGATTAATAGACTTTGAGTCCGCTTCACGACTACACTTGCCCTAATGAAAATTTGAGTAATATATGGAAAACGACTTAACCCAAGGGTCAATATCAAACTGGCTGTATAAATTGACCGCCCCCATGGTGTTAGGCGTCTTGTCAATTTTCTTATTCAATCTTGTGGATACTTATTTCGTTAGCCTACTTGGCACCGAACCATTGGCCGCCATCAGCTTTACCTTTCCCGCCACTATGATGGTAACCAACCTTGCTATCGGCTTGAGCATTGCCACAGGTGCAGTGGTCGCAAAATCCATCGGACAAAAGAATAAAGAACAAACCCGAAACTTAGTCACAAGCAGTTTTTATTTATCCATTTTCCTTGGGGTCGTCATTTCTGTTATTGGCTTTTATACCCAAGAGTGGGTGTTTTTGAATATGGGGGCAGAAGAAAGCTTAATTCCGATCATCAGAGACTACCTAGATATTTGGTATTTAGGGTGTGTATTCTTAATTGTTATGATCACGGTGAATGCCAGTATACGTGCCACCGGCAATACTAAATTGCCAAGCATGACCATGTTATTCAGTTCGCTTATCAATGGCATTTTAGATCCCCTATTAATTTTTGGGATAGGTCCATTCCCTGAACTGGGTATTCAAGGTGCCGCCATTGCCACCTTGATAAGCTGGCTTTTTGCATTTGTGGTCATTATTCACGCCTTATATAAAATCGATTTAATCAGCTTTAAATGGCCGCAAAATTTATTATCGTCATGGGCAAACCTAACTCGTCTTGGCATACCTGCGGCACTCACCAATATGTTCGGTCCGTTAGCCAATGGCATCATAGTGGTATGGGTTGCAGCTTACGGTACTCATGCCGTGGCCGCTTATGGAGTAGGCAGTCGATTAGAGCCTTTGGCCTTAATTGTTATACTGGCTTTGACGGCAAGCTTGCCGCCCTTTGTGGGCCAAAATTTTGGGGCAAAACAATTTCTTCGAATTGAACACGCTCTGAAATCCAGCATGTTGTTTATCATTGCATGGCAGTTAGGTATATATTTATTACTGGTTTTATTTTCAACTCCTATTAGCGAACTATTCAGTGATGATCAAGCAGTACAATCCATCATCAAAACTTTTTTATATATTTTACCT
>CAJXIT010000064.1 GCA_913054055.1 uncultured Thalassolituus sp. | reverse complement strand
AAAACCCGTAATAGGTTTTGGCTTTTTTATGTGAAGTCATTAATCGAAAAGATTATACACTTCCACTGATTAAAATGACGCCAGTCACTGTCAGTAAATAATATATGCCTTTTCTAAATAGCTGTTCGTCTAACTTATGATGCAGGAAGTTTCCAAGTTTTACAGCAATAATTAGCAATGGCAAATACATAGCAATATTCAGTGCCAGAGGCTGCATGCGGCCATCTATGATAAATGCGAAAAATAATAAGCTATTCATAGAAAGCCAAACCACTACCATGGTGGCGCGGAAAGCGGATTTATCAATTTTTGTACCTGCGATCGCGTAAACCAGTAAAGGCCCACCGCTGGCAAATAAACCGTGGGTAATGCCTGCGCAATAAGTAATAAAACGGGTTAAAAAATTTGGCCTCGCTTGGTCAACTTGAGCGTGACGCATGCGCCATAACTCACGAGTCGCAAACCAAATGATCAGTATGCCAAATAATAACTTTAATAATGATTCATTTATGTAGGGCTTAATAAAGTACCCTGTGATCGTGCCTAAAAGCATGCCAGGTAAAATGGTCTTTAATAAAAGATCTTTGTTGATGGCGTGGCGATTTTTGTAAGCAAGTGTGGCGCTCATTGGGATGTTCAGTGCCACCAATATAGGCAGTACCATGTCTATTGGTAAAACCAATATGCCAAGAGAAAGCGCAATAACAATGCTGCCAAACCCTGTGATGGCTTCTAAGGTGTAAGCCAATAAAATAAAGGCGCCTAATGCGAACCAAGCTAATTCCACTTTCCCTCCAATAACATCTGTCAAAACAATATGAAGCAGAACTTTAGTTTAAAAGTTATGGGGTTAAAAGGTTAATAATGCTTACTCAGTCATTTCTGAATGAGTTTGGCGGCTAGGGTCATTTATATTGACTGGGTCAATCTAATTTAGGGATGTCGATTAAAAAATCCGTTGTGCCCACATCCAAACCGCACTGGCTTAGCAGGGTGGTAACTTGCCCTCTGTGATGGGTTTGATGGTTGAAAAGGTGGCTAATGAGTTCAGCTAGATTGCGGCAAGCGGGTTCATTTTTCATATTTTTGTATTCAATGTTTGAAGCCAATGTCGCCTCATTCATATCGTTAAATAACCAATGGTGAATGATGTTGTCTAACTCGGCTCTGGCGCTGTGAAGCTCTGAAAAGTCCTCGTAAACAATTTGGTTAAGCTGAGTGGGGGCTGGAAAGCTGTTTAGCTTTTTTAAGCTGTTTATCCTATCCGGGTCGCCAATGGCATGCATGAACCGATTTAGCCAGACCAAGTCCCCCACAAGAATATGATTAAGTGTGCCTAGAATAGAGTTAAAAAAAGCACCTTTGTCTTGCTTGAGTTCTTCAGGGCTGAGCTGTGATGCAGCAAGGTAAACTTGGTCGTTTAATCGCTTGTTATAGTTAGAAAAATATTGGAAATGTACTAAACCGTTCACTGACTTATCCTTGTAGTGAAATAAACGCATGGATCTACATGACCACTTTAACCAGCTACAGCTGATTGTTCAAATTGGCTGTACTATTCAGCTATGGCTGAAAAAAAGGTTCGATACTATCAATGAACCATATAAGCCAAAAAGAAAGCGCTAATTGATAATAAAATGCTTTCAGTAGCCCTTATACCTCCTTGTATATATATAAAAACTTGACCTATTTCCTCAAAATGCTAAAAGTTGATAAGTAAAAGCAATCAACAATGACCCGTGAGAGAGATCAGCATGTCACAAGCCATTACACCATCACAGCTGCGAGCACAGATCCGCAGTGGACAGCATCAGGGGCACACCTCTGGCTGGTGCAATGGTTATGTGCAATGCAACGTGGCCATATTGCCAAAAGCTTGGGCGGATGAGTTTCTACAGTTTTGTCAGCTGAACCCTAAGCCTTGCCCTGTGGTGGCCATGGCGGCGAATCCGGGCGATACCCATATTCCTGAAATAGGTCCTGATTTTGATATTCGCAGTGACGTGCCCAAATATCGAATTTGGCGCAACGGAGAGTTAGTGGAAGAAGTCAGTGACATCAGTGATGTGTGGCAGGATGACTTGGTGACATTTTTATTAGGTTGCTCGTTCAGTTTTGAAGAAGCGTTATTGGCCGACGGTTTAGAAGTGCGCAACATCAGTGAGGATGTGAATGTGCCCATGTATAACACCAATATCTCGTGCAAGCCTGCAGGGCGTTTTCATGGCAATACAGTGGTGAGCATGCGCCCATTTAAACCTGCCGATGCCATTCGCATGATTCAAATTTGCTCGCGCTTTCCATCGGTACACGGTGCGCCAATACATTTTGGTGATCCAGCGGCCATTGGCATCGCCGATATTCATCGCACGGATTATGGCGACGCCGTCAGCATTAAAGAAGGCGAAGTACCCGTATTCACCGCCTGTGGGGTGACACCACAAGCGGCCATTGCGGCGGCTAAGCCAGAGTTTTGTATTACTCACTCTCCAGGTTGCATGGTAGTTTCAGATATACCCAATTCCAAATTAGCGATTTTTTAGGAAAAAATATTATGGCGTTATTAATAAATTGCGATTTAGGTGAAAGTTTTGGCTCATGGAAAATGGGTTTAGATGAAGCAGTTTTCCCTCATATTAACCAAGCCAACATTGCCTGTGGTTTTCACGCAGGCGACCCACAAATCATGATGCATACATTAAAGCTGGCCAAGCAATATGGTGTCACCGTGGGGGCGCACCCAGCGTATCCCGACCTTGTGGGCTTTGGTCGTCGCAGTATGAATTGCAGCGAAACGGAAATCATCGCCATGGTGTTATATCAAATCAGTGCCTTGGACGGCTTAGCAAATAGCCAAGGTATCACCATGGAATATGTGAAACCCCATGGGGCGCTTTATAACGACATGATGGCAAAACCCCAAGTACGCTTGGCCATTATGAAATCGATATCGCAATTTCATCGCCCAGTAAAATTAATGCTGCAAGCCACGCAAGATTTTAAACAGCATGAAAAAGAAGCCGCAGACTTGGGGATCGAACTTTTATTCGAGGCCTTTGCCGATCGCTGTTATGCAGATGATGGCAAATTATTATCGCGTACCTTAGAAGGCGCGGTACATACAAAAGAAAAAATGCTGGCGCAAGTTAAACAGCTTAATGAGCAAGGCACCATTACTTCGGTGAGTGGCAATACGCTTCACGTTAAAGCGGATTCGTTATGTGTACACGGCGATAATCTGGACGGCGTGAATGCCATTGCCGAAATTAAAAAGCTGATTAGCTAACGGGTAATTTAGAGAAAAATGATGCAAATACTGGTGGCTTCAGAAAACTCTTTAATCGTTTATTTTGGCGAAAACGTGAGCCAAACCATCAGCGATGAAATTTTGCATGTGAGTACATTTTTAACGGCGCACGTGGGGCATACTCTGATTGATTTGGTGCCCAGTTATGCATCTATTTTAGTGATATTTAATCCACTGAAAACCGACCACCTGCATGTGCGTAAAATCATTAAAGAAGCCTTTCAAGAAATTCATAATCGTAATCAAGATGTCGCGAACGTGTATGACGGTAAAACTGTTGAGCTGCCGGTTTATTATGGCGAAGACGCGGGGCCAGATTTAAAACTGCTGGCGGATAATGCGGGTATAAGCACGCAACAAGTTATTGATATTCATACATCACAAGACTATCGAGTTTATGCCATTGGTTTTGCTCCGGGTTTTGCGTATTTAGGTGAGGTGGATGAACGTATTGCGGCACCGCGTTTACCAACCCCTAGAAAAAAAGTACCCAAGGGGGCAGTGGCCATTGCTGATCGACAAACGGCGGTATATCCATCACAAAGCCCTGGGGGCTGGAACTTAATTGGTTTGTGCCCAACGGACATGTTCAATCCTGAATCTCAATCCATCATGCCTGTGTCCGTAGGTGACAAAGTAAGATTTGTGCCCATTGAGCAGAAACAGTTTTTGGAGCTGGGTGGCCAGCTTCCGCAAGGGGAGGTGATTTGATGTTTCACATTATCACTCCCGGAATATTATCGTTACTACAAGACGCGGGCCGCTATGGCCAACATGCCATTGGGCTGACCACTGGTGGTCCAATGGATCCACTGGCATTTAAATGGGCTAATCGCCTATTAAATAATGATACCAATGCCACCGTCATCGAAACCACTGTGGGCGGATTAAAGCTTAAAGCCAATACGGATACTGTGATTGCGGTTACCGGTGCCAAAGTAATGCTCACTATTAACGGTGATGAAAAACCTCAGTGGCAAACATTAGAGATAAAAAATGGTGATGTGATTGAACTGGCTTATGCCACCCAAGGCAGTCGTATTTATTTATCCGTTGCAGGCGGATTCCAAGTGCCGCAGCAATTTGAAAGCAGCAGTACCGTGTTACGGGAAGGCATTGGCGGTTTAAACGGGTCAGCATTGACTGCGGGAGACGAGCTAGCCGTTGAAAAAAATAAAAACGTTTCCATGAAAAAACTGCCCGGTGAATGCATACCAGAGTACGAAGCAGATGTGACTTTGCGTGTGATTCCGGGTTATCAACAACATGAATTTTCTCGTCATGATCAGCGCATGTTTTTTTATCATGAATATGAGGTCAGTGATTTATGTGACCGCATGGGCTATCGCTTATCTGGCCCCGCTGTTAATTGCCAGATAGATGGCATACTCAGCGAAGGCATCGCATTAGGGGCCATACAAATTCCAAAAGATGGGCAGCCCATTATTTTGATGAATGACCGTCAAACCATAGGGGGTTATCCAAAAATAGGTTCTGTGCTGTCCATGGATTTAGCCAAGCTGTCACAGCTTACTCAGGGCTGCAAAGTAAAATTTGAGCCCATTACCCTTGATCATGCTCATAATCTTTTAGTGTTAGCCCAGCACAAATTTGAAAATACGCAGTTAGAACCATTGGAATTACAGGGTGAAAAATCATGACAGTGGCTCAAAGCTTAAGCATAGACATTGAAAATATATTGGTAGAACGTAATTTGCGCGGCATGAAAACCGTGCAGTCGGCTTTGCCTGCCGGATACATTTTACGAGCGGCTCAACTTATGCTGCCCATTCGTGGCCCTGTATTAATTGGTACCGGCTTTCCTGTGGTAGACACCTTTGAAACCGATGGGCCGGTGGGGGCCATTGCGTTATATCAAGCGTTTGAATCTTTAGGAGCCACGCCCATCATCGTGTGCGGCGCGCCATTAAGTGACGAACTAGCAAAAAACTATCGGGTACACAGTTTAAAAGTGGGGCCCCATAAAGATCGCGAGCAAGAAGCGCTAACAGCGTTAAAAAATTTGAAACCTGAATTAATTGTTTCCATTGAACGTCCAGGCATGGCTGCCGATGGCAACTATTACAATATGCGCGGCGAAGACATCAGTGCCCGTGCTGCATGCTTTGATACGTTTTTAACCAATGCCACTTGCCCAAGTATTGCCATTGGTGATGGTGGTAACGAAATTGGCATGGGTAATATTCAAGAGGCGTTAAAAGATTTAGATATACAAGCCGCCGCTACAAAGTGCAGTGAATTGGTGATAGCCGATGTGTCTAATTGGGCTGCATTAGGTTTAATTGCCATGCTGGATTGGCTGACGGGGCAAGATCAATTAGGCCGTTTAGATTCCATGTCAGTTTTACAATATCTATCAGAGCGTGGCAGTGTGGATGGTGTCACTCGAGACAATACCCTTACTGAAGATGGTTTGCCTGCTCAAGACGGTATCGACTTAATTGCACGTTTACGGGATCGGGTTAAACAAGGAAAACTCAGTACGAACAACAGCTCCACGCAGAGTGGTGATCACTGATGCGCATTCGTAACTTGGAAACGTTTATAAAAGTGGCTCAGTTTGAAAGTTTTCATGGGGCGGCTAAATCCATGGGGGCCACTCAGCCTGCGATTTCTTCACGCATTGCAGCGTTAGAGGCTGACTTAGGTGTTAGCTTATTCAGTCGCGATCAAGGAGGAACAAAATTAACCAGTCGTGGCCGTCAGTTGCTGCCTTACGCAAGGCGTTTGGTAAACATTAATAATGAAATGAAAACCCGCTTACAACATGAAGATAATAATATCAGCACCATGCGTGTTGGCATTGCCGATACCTTGGCACACTTATGGGTGGGGCCATTGCTGAAAGCATGGCGACAAGAGTTTTCTCATATTGAATTTGAAGTGGTGGTGGATTTAAGTGACCACTTAATGGAGCAGATATCTCGCCATGAGTTAGATATGGTGCTAATGGTAGCCCATCCCGAAAGCAGTGTGTTGATAAACGAATACCTTTGCAGTCATGAGCAAGTATGGGTGGCATCCCATGATTATATAAAAGATTCAAAACTACCTGTGAATCAATTGAACTTGTGGGAGCTGGCAAACCATTCTGTATTAAGTTTTCCGCGCAATACTCAGCCTTGGGCCGTATTGGATAGTTTGTTTTCGGTTATGTCAGATCAGCGGCCTATGCTGCACACCTGTAGTTCGGTTAATCATTTAATGAATTTAACCGAACAAGGTTTAGGGGTTTCATTATTACCCAAGCCCTTAGCTGAGCAGTTGGTTGAAAATGGTCGTGTGCGAATTTTAAAAAGCACCGATGATATGGTCATTCCCAATTTAGATTTTTGTTGTGGTTGGCGTTTAGATGATGAGCGACTATTACCAAAACTGCTAGCAGAATCAGCAAGAAATATGATTAACCCCAGTTTGAATAGTGTCATTGTATCTTCAATAGAAGATGCATCGGCCTAATAAAAATGAATATTAGAAAAGAAAAAGTAAAAGATTAAAAGAGGTTCACTATGAGCATTGTATTTTTAAACGACCGTTATATGCCCATGGAAGAGGCGAAAATTTCTCCAATGGATCGTGGGTTTTTATTTGGTGATGGTATCTACGAAGTGATTCCATCATACGATGGTGAACTAGTGGGCTTTGCACCACACATCGATCGCATGAACCAAGGTCTAGAATTAATCGGTATTGACTTTAAGTGGGATGTAAACAAATGGCGTGAAGTGTGCGAAGCACTCATTGAAAAAAATGGTAGTGGAAATCTAGGGATTTATTTACACGTGAGCCGTGGTGCAGATAGCAAACGTTTTCATGCTTATCCATCGGATGTGACGCCAACTGTTTATGCTTATGCCTTTGAAATTCCAGCAGCCAATGTGCCAGATAAATCAAAAGCCAAGGCTTATAAAGTAGCTACCACAGAAGACCTACGCTGGCAGCGCTGCAACATTAAATCTACTGCATTGTTGGGTAATGTGATGCATTTTCAACATGGCCATGCGCAAGGTTATAACGAAACCATTTTATACAATGCCAATAATGAAATGACCGAAGGTTCGGCTTGTAATGCTTACATCGTAAAAGATGGTGTGGTGATCACGCCACCACTGGACAACCAAATTCTGCCGGGCATTACTCGATTAATGTTACTGGATATTTTAGCCAAACATACCGACATTAAAGTGGAAGAGCGCGTCGTCACAATGGACGAAGTGTTGGCTGCAGATGAAGTGTGGTTAACCAGTTCCAGTAAAGAAATTGCCCCCGTGATTGAAGTTGATGGTAAGCCAGTGGGCAGTGGTGAAATTGGTGATGTGTGGTTAGCTGCTCAGACGGCTTATACGGCAAATAAAACGGAATATTAATGCCCCCTGAACCCTGTGTATTTCACGCAGGGTGCCTTTGTAAGAGGTAAGTTTAATACGTTACGTCATGTCCGCGAAGGCGGGCTTCTATCATCCAGTCTTTTTCAATACTTTCAATCAAGTCTATCCAGTCCGCAATCTTTTCTTTAAAGTGGATAACTTGTTTAGGTTCTAGGCTGCCACTGATGTTATGCAGCATGGTTACTAGCAATGCACGGTTATGCTCATAAGCGTTTAATAAGCGTTGATCTTTAAATTGATCAGGGTTGATCATTAACGCGTATAAATCTTGGCTTAATAATGCTTTGCTCTCTTGTTTAAAGCTGTCTTTCATTGCACGCTGCAATGCATATTTGCTATCAAACCACTCTTGTTCAGTTTCTATTGCGTGATCAGTAAATGCTTTGGCGTATTCCATTTGTATTGGAGTAATGCTGCCTAGGTAATCTTCAATGGTTTCTTCAAGTGTTTCAAAACGCTCTTGGCGATACTCTTGGATGCTAAGTGCTTTAAATTCATCTAATCGGTTTTCGTTTTTTTCATGGAGCTTTCGGAATAAATAGTTCACTTGTTTGTCATTTAACTGCGGGGCAAGTTGCGCAGAGCGTTTGCTGAGTTCATTTCGAGCCGTATGCCAATGTTGCGTTACACCATTAAAATGAGCTAGCCATGTCTTTTCAGGTATTGGCAGAGACGCTAAGTCTTTAGATAGTGCAATCAATTGAGTTTTGTAGGCGGGTAGTTGTGTAGTGCGGTGCCAGACTAAAACCGATTCCAATTCTTTTTTTAAAATTCGATTCTGTTCGGCATTTAAATCCAGATAGTCATCGATATACCAATTGGATAACCAGTCAGCGTTGTTATATGCAAATTGCGAAGAGCAGCCTTGCAATAAAATTATTAAGCAGACGAAAATGGGTAATTTTTTCATTCTTTTTTTCACCTGCCTATTGAAGTTATTGATTATTTATAAGGGTTTGCATCGTCAGGATTAAGCTGAGTTTTAAAGCGCTTATGCAGCCAAAGGTACTGCGCAGGATAGCGACGAATGGCCCCTTCTAACCATTGATTATAGGCAGCAGCGTCTTGTTCTTCGTCGCCAGTATCCGGTAGCGGCTCATAAAACTCCAAGATGTATTCATGACTATCTTGTTTTCTGTGGTAGCTGTAAGGCACGATACGAGCGTTACCGCTTTTACTTAAAAAGGTTAAACCAGAAATGGTGCTAGCTTGACGGCCAAACAGTGGTGCAAATACCGCGTGCTTGCGACCATAGTCTTGATCCGGTGCATACCAAAGGGCATCGCCGCGTTTAAGGCAGTCAATAAAGCCCTTCACATCTTTTTTATGATACGCATGAGTTACAAAACGATAGCGACCGCGCATCATGATGGCGTTCATTAATTTGTTATCTAATGGACGGTAGGTGACATTCATTTCAATAACTAGGCTGGTTAATGCACCAGCTAGATCAAGAATACTAAAATGCGCCCCAGCCAATACCACTCCTTGGCCACCTTGCTGAACTTTATCGATATGTTCTTTGCCGCGTACTTCTAAGGTAGGTTTAAAGCGTTTGTAATTGCCAAACCAAGAGGTAGCACTATCGATGTATCCTTGCATGTTTTCATGAAAGATTTTTTTTACCAGTGCGTCTTTTTCAGTTTGATTTAATTCTGGAAAGCAGATATCTACGTTAACTTCTGCAATGCGGCGTCGGCTTTTAGCCAGAGTCATGGTTAACCAAGCAAGTCCTCGGCTAATTTGCCACTGCACTTTAAACGGCATAAGCTGGCTGATGAACAAAAAGCCCATGAATAGCCAAATACCCCAATATTTCGGTTTGAAGTATTCTGCTTTTAATAATCGAACGTCTTCGATTTTATGGCCGTCTTTCTTTTTATTATCTTGTGTCATATTGCGTACTCTTGGTATAGCACTTCAATTAAGCATTTATCTTTTAGCCCTAAACTAATAGATAGAACTCTAGGGCTTTGTTCTGATTAATGCCGTGTAACTGGCAAGGAACTATTCTTGGCTCTTTTTAATAGAGTTGATGATGTTGGTTGTTGAGCAACCATCTTCAAAATTCAGCACCTGCACTTCGCCGCCGTTAGCAATCACTTCAGCGCCACCGGCAATGTCTTCAATTTTATAGTCGCCGCCTTTCACCAAAATATTTGGCAAAATCTTAGCGATTAATTCTTGAGGCGTGTCTTCTTCAAACGGCACAACCCGGTCAACGCTTTCTAACCCAGCTAATACATCCATGCGGTGATCAGTAGGGTTGATCGGACGGCCCTCACCTTTTAAACGTTTAACAGACGCATCCGTGTTCACCGCGACAATTAAGCGGTCACCCAGTTTTTTAGCATTCTTTAAATAGCTAACGTGGCCAGGGTGTAAAATATCAAAACAACCATTGGTCATAACAATGGTTTCACCTGAAGACTGTGCATTTTTAACCGTGTTAAACAGTTGCTGTTCATCCATGATGCCGCCATGGGCAATTTCATCGGCTTTGGCTTCGCGGCGCAATTCGGCAAGGCTAACGGTAGCGGTACCTAGCTTGGCAACCACAAGCGCTGCGGCAGTGTTGGCCAGTGCCGTTGCTTCAGGTAAGGATGCTCCAGCTGCAACCGCGGCGGCCAGTACACTGATGACAGTGTCGCCTGCGCCAGTGACGTCATACACTTCACGGGCTGTGGCGGCCAAATGAACAGGTTGCTCGCCTTTTTGAAACAAGGTCATGCCTTTTTCGCTACGCGTGACCAGTAGAGATTCAAGGCCAGCACTTTCTAATAGGGCAAAACCTTTTTCTACTAGGTCTGCTTCATCTTTGCAGTGGCCTACCACCCCTTCAAATTCGCTTAAGTTAGGTGTGATTAAGGTAGCACCACGATAGCGTTCAAATTGTGTGCCTTTAGGATCGATCAATACTGGCTTTCCGGCATCACGGCCCGCTTCAATGAAGGCTTCAATGTTGTACAGTGCGCCTTTGCCGTAATCGCTTAATACCACCACATCGCAGTTGTCTAATTGCTGCTTGAAGTTTTCTAGCATTTGAGAGTTATCCACAGCGTCAAACGGGTCTTCAAAATCTAAGCGAATTAACTGCTGGTTACGGCTTAATACACGTAATTTGGTAATGGTAGGGTGGCTATCAATGGCGGTGAACTGAGTGTTGATGTGTTTGTGATCTAGGGTGTTTTCTAATACGCGGGCGTTATCGTCTGTGCCCACTAGGCCAAGAATACTGGCTTTCGCGGTTAGGCTAGCAATGTTTAATGCCACGTTGCCAGCGCCACCAGCGCGGTCTTCAATGTCATTCACCTTAACCACTGGAACCGGTGCTTCAGGGCTAATGCGTGATGTGGGACCCGTCCAATAACGGTCTAGCATCACATCGCCAACCACTAAAACACGAGCTTGATCAAAATTTGGGATACGCAATGTCATGAACTAAAACCACACCAGATATATTTTGGCGCACATATTAACATGACATCAGGGGTTAGGCATAAGACCCTGTGTATCAAATGGCCATGACACAAGGTAGAATTATGGCCTTTGTTGCAGCGAATCTAGTGTAATCATGGCCCGTCTGATTTATTCCTTAGTTTTCACCTTACTCATGCCGTTTATTGTATTGCGATTGATCATGCGTGCACGTAAGACGCCGGCATATGGGCAGCGTTGGTGGCAGCGATTTGGCTTTTTTAAAGCACCAAAGTTAAAAGCTGGTTTAAACCATAAACAAGGTATTTGGTTTCATACAGTGAGCATGGGTGAATTCATTGCGGCGGCCCCTTTGATCTCTCAAGTGATAGAAGCCAATCCTAACCAGTTAATTACGGTGACAACCACGACACCAACGGGCAGTGAGCAGGTGCAAAAACGTTTTGCCAATGAGATTGAACAAGGCCGAGTATTTCATGTGTATTTGCCCTATGACTTGCCTTGGCTATTAAATGGTTTTATTAAAAAAATGGCCCCAAGCTTGTTGGTGATTTTAGAAACCGAGCTTTGGCCAAATCTGATTCACTGTGCAAAAAAAGCCAATTGTAAAGTGATGGTGATTAATGCGCGCTTAAGCGAGCGCAGCGCAAAAGGCTACGCAAAAGTAGCGGGTTTAATACAACCCATGTTAGAAAAACTGGACTGCTTGGCGGTGCAAAACAGTGTGGACGGGCAACGGTTTTTAGAATTGGGCATGCCAGAAAAAAATATGGTGGTGACGGGCAGCATTAAATTTGATTTAAGCATTGATCAATCCCTAAAACAAAAAGGCGATCAGTGGCGCCAAAGCTGGGGTGAAAACAGAAAAGTCATTACTGTTGCCAGTACCCATTTAGGTGAAGATGACATTGCACTTAATGCCTTTAAAGCCCTATTAAACGACCACCCTGATGCCCTCATGATCATTGTGCCAAGGCACCCTGAGCGCTTTGATCAAGTGGCAAAGTTAATTGAACAGCAAGGGTTTAACCTTGGCCGGCGCAGTTTGAATTCCATCAATGATAAAAACCAAGTGGTTCTGGTGGATACCATGGGTGAGTTAATGCAGTTTTTAGCCGCCAGTGACATTTGCATTATGGGTGGCAGCTTTGTTGAAAACGGAGCCCATAATCCGCTTGAACCTGCTGCATTAGAAGTACCTGTATTGATTGGCCCTAGTCAATTTAACTTTGCTTTGATCTGTGAGCAGCTAGAAGAAGCAGGTGGTTTGAAAACGGTTTCAAAAGAAAGCTTAGGTGAAGCATTAAATGATTGGGTGAGCGATGACTCCTTGGTGACAGAAAAAGGTTTGGCAGCCAAGTCGGTGGTGGATGCTAATCGCGGTGCCAAGCAAAAAGTATTTGAGTTAATCAGTGCGCAGTCAAAAAGTTAAATCTATGGCATAAAAAAAG
>CAJXIT010000063.1 GCA_913054055.1 uncultured Thalassolituus sp. | reverse complement strand
CTGTGTTTCCGCTACATCCGCATACAGTTCCATCCATTCCCAATGGGCCAGCTGATAAGCAAAGTCGGGCAGAAACTCTAACTCACAGGTTTCTAAATACTGTAAAAACTCTTCACTGATTTCTAAAAAATAGGGGGTTTTAGACGAATGCTTCACAAAAAAATCTCTGACTAAAACTTGCCATTGATCTTGGGTTAATAATTCATGCAATACAGGAAATGTGCTAGAGACAAACCCTTCTACATTATTAAAAAAGAGTTCGCGATAAACGCTTAAGCGCCTGTCTTCAATACCCGAAAGCAGCTCACTAGGCTCAGTGGTTCGAATATGCTGTGAGAAGGCTTGCTGAGTTTTCGAGAACTTATGCAGATTGTTGTTCAACACAAGCCTCCTGTTGATACTGTTTAATAATATCCACCTCTGCGATCAATTCTGGAACAGAAGGCAGATTAAAGTCACGCTCTAATAAAGTTGGCAATACACCATGGCGTTCATAAGCGAATTTTAATAAATCCCACACTTGAGGTTTCACATCAGCACCATGTGTATCCACCAATAAATCATCAGCTTCATCAAAGTGCCCTGCTATGTGTAAGTATTCGATACTTTCAGTGGGTAAATTTTGAATGTAGGTGACTGGATCAAATTTATGATTGGTGGCATTTACATAAACATTGTTAACATCCAACAGCATTTTACAGCCTGAGCGCTGCAAAACTTCTTTCATAAATTCCAGCTCAGTCATGCCATCGCCTAACATGGCGTAGGTTGAAACGTTTTCTAATATTAGTGGTCGTTCAATGATGTCCTGTACAACATTCACACGTTCAGCCACATATTTAGCAGCATCTAAACAAAACGGTATTGGCATTAAGTCATACATATGGCCGTTATGACTGCAATAACTTAGATGTTCACTGTAAACATCTATTTGGTGAGCATCTAAAAACTGCTTCACCGATTTTACAAATTCAATATCCAGTTCATCTGAACTGCCTATTGATAAAGACAAGCCATGACAGGCAAAAGGAAAACGTTCGGTAAACGCTCTAAATGCTTTACCATAACGACCACCCACACCGATCCAGTTTTCAGGAGCCACCTCTAAAAAGTCCACATCATCCAGCGAGAGTGTGGACATTTCATCTAACATTCCCCTGCGTAAACCTAAACCAGCGCCTTTTAGTGTCATGTACTTATCCTTAATTAAGCAAATAATGGCTTATGATTTACCGCCACACTTGCCTTCACCGCATTTGCCTTCTTTAGTCTTTTTCTCGCCACCGCATTTGCCTTCACCGCATTTGCCTTCTTTGGCTTTTTTCTCGCCACCGCATTTGCCTTCACCACACTTGCCTTCCATCGCTACTTTATAACCGCTTTCTAGGCTATTTGAGCTAAATGGGTTCTCAGCCGCCATGGTTCCAGTCGCCACGCCCATGGTTAATGCTGCGCCAAGCGCCACTGCTAATGGTTTCATTTGAGTATTTTTCATAATTTAGTCCCCTCAGACTGTTCTCTATATAAAGGAAATGGTCTCTTCTCATTTCCATTATCGGTTTTGAGCACCGTCTTCAAAGATAGTTCATTTATGGCACAAAAAAAGAGGCATAAGCCTCTTTAATATCATTAGGTTTAGATGAAACCAGCCTATTTACTGGTTCCTAGCGCTAATTAAAGCTTTTCTATGATCACACTACCAATGGAATAACCCGCACCAAAGCTACAAATCACACCTATGTCTCCGGCTTTAATATCACTTTTATATAAGTGATAAGCAATCACAGAGCCAGCTGAACTGGTATTTGCGTATGTATCTAGGATTACCGGCGCTTCTTCTACTTCTGCTGGGCGCCCTAAAACACGCTTAGCGATAAGCTGGTTCATACTTAAGTTTGCTTGGTGTAACCACATGCGTTTTAAATTGTCAGCGGCTAACTCTAGCTCTTCTAGGTGTGCGGTAATTTGTTTGGCCACCATAGGGCAGACTTCTTTGAATACTTTACGGCCATTTTGTACAAACAATTTATCGGTCTTACCCAAACCCGATTCATCACAGCGGTTTAAGAAACCTGCATTGTTACGAATATTATTGGAGAAAACGGTTTGCAACTTAGTACCAAGAATCTTGTACTGATGTTCGCTTGTGGCGGTTTCAGCATCTTCAACGATCACAGCTGTACACGCATCACCAAATATAAAATGGCTATCGCGATCACGAAAGTTTAAGTGCCCCGAGCAAATTTCTGGATTCAGCATCAATACGCAGCCAGCTGTACCTGTTTGTACGGCATTCACTGCTGCTTGAATACCAAAGGTCGCCGAGCTACAAGCCACATTCATGTCGTAGGCAAAACCGTTAATACCTAACGCAGTTTGCACCTCTACTGCCATGGCAGGATAAGCGCGCTGAAGGTTTGAACATGCCACTATGACAGCATCAACGTCATCAACAGTTTTGCCAGCTTGTGCTAAGGCTTCTTTTGCCGCCTCAATGGCCATTTCACATTGAATAGACGGTTCGTCATTTGAACGTTCAGCAAGGAAAGGCTTCATGCGAGCCGGGTCTAAAATCCCCGCTTTATCCATGACATAACGACTTTTTATGCCCGATGCTTTTTCTATGAACGCACTTGAGCTTTCAGCCAGCGCTTCAACAGTGCCCGCTTCGATGTCAGCTTGGTGTTCTTGATTATAGGAATTAACAAAGCTATTGAATGATTCAACCAGCTCATCATTAGAAATTGACTGACTTGGGGTATATAGACCTGTACCACTTATAACCGCTTGTTTCATAACCTACCCCTAACGTAGTTTTTAAATATTAGAATTCTTTATCAATGCATCCGTTTTTATTATAGAAGCCGATCCCTGACCAAGGGCAAAACTATAATAGAAACCCTTAAAGGTTTCTACCCGCAAGCCCTTTAAAAATCAGTGCTTGTGAACATAATCATGTTAATAATTGTCACTAAGCTAGTTTATGTTACAGAAGGTCAAATGCTATTGCTCGATACTGGCTTTTGCCAATTGCATTTGAGCTTTCCAGCGTTTATCTGACACTGGAATACTGGTTCCTAATTCTTGAGCAAATAAGGAAACACGATACTCTTGCATCATCCAATTAAGCGGTAACACCTCTGGAAAGCAATTTAAATCGGCAGGCAACTGATTGATTAAACTTTCATACTGTTCTTGCCAACTTATCACCTTCAACTGCAATAGCTTGTCCTTTTGCACATTGCCTTGTAGTTTGTCTAAACGCCCCATCATGGCTTTAAAATACCTTGGATAATGCTTAAGCCACTCTAAAGGGATGAAGCCAATAAAGCCTTTTGGCATCAACTGATCGATTTGATGCTTAATGTCAGACGCAGCAAAAGCAAAGGCTAACTGATTGGATTTTTTAAGCTTTTTCATCAGTTGGTGATATTGCTGCATGATGGACTTAATAACAGGAATGACTTCATCAAAAGTTTGACCGATATTGCCTCGACCTAACTCTTTAAGTTTTTCATAATCTTGCTGAGTTCTTGGTAACTGTTCTAATTGAAAACACGTTTTAAATACTTGCTGGGTTACCCCTGTCAGTAAATCCGTTTTATTACCAATATTTCCAAAGTAAATCATTTCTTGAATAAGGCGCTTTTGTGTTTCCTTTTGAATCCAGCTCACTTGTTCTGGTAAATCCAATTGCAATAAACGGTAAATACCCTGCCGAGTTTGCCAGATAGCTTCGTCTTCACGCTGCATTAATTTCAGCGACACGTCTGACGAATTATCTATTATGGCTGGATACAAAGTCACTTGTATGCCAGCTTGCACCAAGTCATAGGTTTCAGGTAAATCTGAAAAGTCCCATTGAGTGATATTTTCTCGCTCAAAATCGTTTTCTTCTGGCTGCACTTGTTCATTTACTTGATCGCCAACTTCATCAATCAGTTCCCGCCAATCACGTCCTTGAGCTATGATTTGATTATCTGCATTCACCACTTGTAAATTCATTAAGTAATGAGAGTCTACCTGAGCTGCATTCCAATCATCGTCATTCACTTTGATGCGGCGACTTGCATAAATGTAGTTTGTCAGCTCAGATAGCAATGATTGCTCCATATCAAACGGCTTGGTTAAAAACCCTTCTGCAAAATCAGGAACAGGCACCAGTTGTTTACGAATAGGTTTATTTAGACTTTTTAATAGTGCAATCACCTTTTCACGCAACATACCGGGTACTAACCACTGCAAGCGATTAACAGGTAACTGCTTTAACATGGAAACCGGTACTCGAACGGTGACACCGTCTTCGATATGACCTGGCTCAAAACGATACGTTAGCGGATAAATAATTGAGCCATGACTAAAATGGTCTGGAAATTGAGCAGCAGTGACATTCTCTGCCCCATGCTGCATCAAATAGCTTTTTGTGGTTTTTAATAAGTCATCAGGCTGCTGCTTACGCCAGGTTTCAAAGCTAGCGGTATCCGAAATGTCATTCGGTACTCTTTCATAATAAAACTGAAATAAACGCTCTTCATCCACCACAATATCTCGACGACGACTTTTATCCTCTAACTCAGATATTTCTTCAATCAAGTCTAAATTGTATTTTAAGAAATCCCCTTTGGTTTTTACTGTCGCTTGAACTAAACCTTCTCTGACAAAAATTTCATGGCTGACTTGAGCATCAATTTTTCCATACCCCACTGCACGACGAGGCACAATGACTAGGCCAAACAGAGTTACCTGTTCAAATGCTTTTACTTGTCCTTGCTTACTGGACCAGTGAGGCTCTAGATATTTGCGCTTAACCAGGTGCTTGGCTAATGGCTCTAACCATTCAGGGGAAATTTTTGCATTAGTGCGCGCATATAGTCGTGAGGTTTCAACCAATTCAGCGGACACCACCCACTTAGGACGTTTTTTGAAAATTCCACTGCCTGGGAATAACATAAACTTACGATTACGCGCACCGTTATAATCGCTTTCTTCGGTCTTTTGGCCCACGTGGCTTAGAAAGCCAGCAAGAATGGCTTTATGCACGGCCTCATAACTGGCACCGTTTTCATTTTCTTTTAGCTTTAAATCTTTGCATTGCAGGCGCAATTGATAATGCACATCACGCCACTCACGCATGCGCATATAATTTAAAAAGTGTTTTTTACAGTATTGTTTTAACTGGTTACCTGATAACTCTTGGCGCGCTTCTTCAAAGCTATTCCATACATTCAGTAAAGTGATGAAGTCACTTTCTTCATCTCTGAATTCAGCGTGCTTTTGGTCAGCCTGCTGTTTCTTTTCAGCGGGTCGCTCTCTTGGATCTTGAATACTTAATGCCGCAGCAATAATCAGTAGCTCTTTAAGGGATTGTTTTTTATCTCCCTCAATAAGCATTCTGGCGATTCTTGGATCAACAGGTAAGCGTGATAATGAACGACCAATATGATTGATTTCATTTTTTGCATTCACCGCACCTAACTCTTTTAATAAGTTGTAACCGTCCTTTATAAATCGATTGTCTGGCGCATCAACAAACGGAAAGTTTTCCACATCGCCCAAACGTAAAGACAACATTTGTAGGATAACAGCCGCTAAATTAGTACGTTGTATTTCAGGGTCACTGAACTCAGGGCGAGCGTTAAAATCGTCTTCGCTATACAGGCGCACACAAACACCTTCACTCACACGGCCGCAGCGGCCTTTGCGCTGGTTAGCACTGGCTTGTGAGATAGGCTCAATGGGTAGACGCTGAACCTTGGAGCGGTAGCTATAACGACTGATGCGAGCAACACCGGTATCAATCACATAACGAATCCCAGGAACCGTTAACGAGGTTTCAGCCACATTGGTGGCTAATATGATTCGACGGCTGCCACCTGTTGGATTAAAGATTTTATTTTGTTCGCTGCTGCTTAAGCGGGCGTATAAAGGCAGTATTTCAGTGCCCTTAAAATTCGCTTTTTTTAGCGCCAAAGACGATTCGCGGATCTCTCGCTCACCACTTAAAAATACCAGCACATCGCCTATTTGGCCGCGTTTGGCATCTTCCATTTCTAATTCTTCAACGGCATCCACGATACCTTGAATCATATCTCCTTCGGACTCGTCTTTATCTGCTTTAGAGTGATCTGAATCTGATGATTCATTTAAATCTATAAGTGGTCGATAACGAACGTCTACTGGGAAAGTTCGGCCAGACACTTCTATCACAGGCGCAGGTGTGCCCTTATGATCAGAGAAGTGTTTTGAAAAGCGCTCAAGATCAATGGTGGCGGAGGTAATGATCACTTTTAAATCTGGGCGCTTAGGCAACAGCTGCTTTAAGTACCCCATTAAAAAATCGATATTTAAACTGCGCTCGTGAGCCTCGTCAATGATGATCACTTGGTATTTATTTAAAAAACGATCATGCTGAGTTTCGGCTAATAAAATACCGTCAGTCATGAGCTTCACTAAAGTTCTATCATTACTTTGATCGGTAAATCGAATTTGGTAACCCACCTCACTACCCAGTTCCACTTTCATCTCTTGTGCAATGCGTTGTGAAACCGAACGGGCAGCAATTCGTCTGGGCTGTGTATGTGCAATTGTGCCGTACTGAGCCAATCCCAACTGGACACATATTTTTGGAATCTGTGTGGTTTTACCTGAACCTGTTTCACCTGCAATCACTACCACTTGATTCTCAGAAATAGCCTTAGCAATTTCTTCACGTTTGGCAGAAACAGGCAATGAATCATCAAATGTGATTTTATCAGCGGGAAAGCTTCGATCAGATGCTTGCTGTAAACTTTTGACCATTAGGCCTTGTAGCTTTTCTAAGCTTTTATCGATTGGCTTATTATCTTTAAGTCGACTTTTCAGTGTGGCGATTTGGCGTGCAAACCCAAAGCGGCTTTGCCCCATGCAATTACTTATGGAATTTTCTAACTGCTTTAATTCATCCAGCACGTTTCATCAAACCTTAAATCTATTTCGTTTCTGATTTTTTGCGAATATCTACGCAAAACGCCCTCTAATGAGGGCGTTTATATATTTTTAATAAAGTAAAACTTTGTTAAAAATTACAAGCTTATGCAGTTTCTTCGTCACGCAGTTCACGACGAAGAATTTTACCTACGTTTGTTTTAGGTAGCTCTTCGCGGAACTCAACCATCTTAGGAACTTTATAAGCGGTTAAACGTTCACGACAGAAGTCAGTGATATCTTTAGAAGTAAGCTGTGGGTTAGTACTAACAGCAAATACTTTAACTTGCTCACCTGTCACGTCATTTGGAATGCCTACTGCGGCACATTCAACAACATCTGGGTGACCTGATACAACATCTTCAATTTCATTCGGGTATACGTTAAAGCCAGATACGATGATCATGTCTTTCTTACGGTCTACGATTTTCATGTAACCGTTTTCAAGAATCACTGCCATATCGCCTGTTTTCAACCAACCATCTTCAGTAATGGTTTCAGCCGTAGCTTCAGGACGCTGCCAGTAGCCTTTCATTACCTGGGGGCCTTTAACACAAAGCTCACCGGCTTCGCCCACTGGTAATTCATTGCCTTCTTCATCAATGACTTTACACAATGTATTAGAAACAGGCATACCAATTGTGCCCAGCTCTGTGTGGCCAGGAGGGTTGAAAGAAGCGATAGGAGAGGTTTCTGTCATACCGTAACCTTCTGACACTTCACAACCTGTTACTTCTTCCCATGTATCCGCTGCATTTTTTGTTAATGCCATGCCACCAGAAATAGTTAGTAGTAAGTTGCTGAAATCTAATTTTTTAAAGTCTTCGTTATTACATAGGCCAACAAATAAGGTGTTTAGACCAAGGAAAGCGTTAAACTTCCATTTTTTAAGCTCTTTAATGAAACCAGGTAAATCACGTGGATTTGGAATCAGTACGTTATGGTTACCGGTTTCCATTAATACCATGCAGTTAACGGTGAAGGCATAGATGTGGTAAAGAGGAAGCGGTGCAATAACCACTTTAGAACCTTCATCTTTACCTGATTTATTAAGCCCCATCATGAATAATGGATGCGCTTGTGTCATGTTTGCCACAAGGTTACGGTTTGTCAGCATGGCACCTTTGGCCACACCCGTTGTGCCGCCTGTATACTGAAGTACACATATGTCTTCTGACGCAACGTCAACTGGCTTATATTGTGATTTAGCACCTTGCTTTAAAACATCTAATAATTTGAAGTGACCCGGTAGTGAATAGGGTTCAACTTCTTTACGAACGTTTTTAATGACAAAGTTTACAAGCGTACGCTTAAGCGGGCTACAGAAGTCACCCGCTTGAGTCACGATCACTGTTTCGATTTGTGTTTTAGGCACAACGCGATCTGCTTTACCTGCCATTTGTGCAAGTACAACCAGTGCTTTTGCCCCAGAATCATTAAACTGGTGCTCCATTTCACGTTCTGTGTAAAGAGGGTTGGTATTTACAACTGTCAAACCCGCGCGCATGGCGCCAAATACTACGACAGGGTATTGAGTCAGGTTAGGTAATTGAACCGCGATGCGGTCGCCTTTCTCTAAGTTAGTGTCATTTTGCAAGTAGGCTGCAAAATCAGCAGATAAACGATCAATGTCTGCATAGGTGAGTGTTTGACCTAAAGCAGTGAAAGCTGGGCGATCAGCAAATTTCTTTACACTTTTGTCAAAAACTTCAACAACATTCTTATATTGGTCCACATCAACATTTGCTGGTAAACCTTCAGGATATTTGTCACTAAAAAAAGAATCGTTCATACCGCCTCCACGTAATTTGCCTAGTACTGCTTGTTTTTATTGTATATATAATATACAGCAGGAATTTGGTTAGTTGGGCAGACTACCAGTTTTATAATCAGCCGCAAAGCCCCAAAATACCGAGTTGATTAGGTTATGAGCAATTTATGAACTATCTGTCATTTTTTTGCATAAATTACCTTGGTTCAGTAGTCTGTGAGCCTAGTTTATTAGTCTCATAAAATAATTATAAAGGCATTCTCTATGATCGAATCGCATATCAATGGGTCCGACGGACACCAGATTCAGGTATATACTTGGCCTGTTGAAGCTGCGACAGCCTGGGTTCACATTAACCATGGCATGGCCGAACATGCAGCCCGCTATGACCGCTTAGCACAATGTTTAAACGAAGCTGGCTACAGCGTGGTCGCTCATAATCACAGGGGCCACGGCACAAGTGAAAGCACACAACTTGGCCACTATGCTGATCAGCAAGGTTGGAACAAGGTATTAAATGACATTGATACCGTACGTGATGCCTGCTGTTCACCCGAGTTACCGTACTATTTAATGGGACACAGCATGGGCTCGTTTATTGTTCAGTCTTATTTGGTAAACACCGAACGTAAAATCGATGCATTGATTTTATCCGGCTCTAACTATCAAGCGGCAGGACTAGCCAAAGCTGGCTTGGCTGTTGCCAAATTTGAGCGCTGGCGCTTAGGCGCTGATAAACCAAGTAAATTACTGCAATTTGTATCATTTGGGTCGTTTAATCAGGCATTTAAGCCTAACCGCACGGACTTTGATTGGCTAAGTAAAGACCATACGGAAGTTGATAAATATGTGAATGACCCATTATGTGGTTTTGATTGCACCACTCAACTTTGGGTCGACATGCTATCAGGCTTAATTGGCCTGTTTACTCCTGCAAGCTTTAATAAAATTCAGAAAGAGCTGCCAATTTATATATTTGGTGGACAGAAAGACCCTGTTGGTGAAAAAGGAAAAGGCATACCAAAATTAGTCGCTGCCTATAATCAATCAGGGCATAACAACGTGACCATGAAACTGTATCAAGATGGTCGCCATGAAATGCTGAATGAAAGCAATAAAGAAGAAGTATCCACTGGTATTATTGAGTGGTTGAAGAAGGTTTAATTGAGCAGCAAAGCCCGGGCCTCAATTTCTTTAGATAAGGGCACTCAGTGTGCCCATTTAGTTATTGAAAATATCGCGCACTGGGTGCGCTAGCACGAGCGGTAGTAGCATGTCCTGTTTGCGGAGCAAATGTTTTACCCCCATAAGCCTTTTGATTAACTCATATAACAAACCTTGCAGACATAAAAAAACGCGGATAAATCCGCGTTTTTTTATTGGTTAAATACTGACGATTACTTTCATCATCTAAGCGATTACCTTATGGAAAAAATGCCATTTGGTATTCAAGGCGATCACTTGCAGATGCCGCTGTAAACGACTGCATTTTACACGTTGAAGCCATACGTCTAAGTGCTTTTTTATCCATAAACTCTTCAGAAGAAACATTACAGGCAGTAACGTCTCCACCTTTTGATATGGATATATCAAACGCCACTGACCCTTGTAAGGTTGGATCGGAACGTAAAGCTTTACGATAGATACGGTCGTAACGTGATTTATTTTGTTCAAACACTCGGCCAATTTGCATTTGTGTTCGAGACAAACCTGCGATCTTGGTATCTTTCGGTTTTGCCAATACTTCTTTTGGCAGCTCTTTTACTGCTGTGGTGCTGCGATCGGCCACGGCCAATTGATCTGCACCCGTTTCACGGGTCAGCTGTGATTCATCCACACCACTCACACGATCTACCGCAGTTTGATCCACTACCGAACCGACAGCAGTTGCTGAAGCACCTGCAGTGGTAAGCAATGAGCTATCAACCGCTAAAGCATCCATATTTAACATACTTTGCATATCGGCTAAGTCATTTGAGAAATTGCTAATTAACTTCTTAGCCTTTTCTTTTGCCGCCTTAATACGCTCAGGGGTACGCTCTTTTTTAGCTACCTTTTTAGGTTTTGGTTTCGGCTTAGGCTTGGCCACCACTTTCGGTTTTGGCTTAGGCTTGGCTTCAACTTTTTTAACCTCAGGTTTCTTTTCAATTTTCTTTTCTTGGACCTTAGGCACGGGTTTTGGCTTAGGCTTTGGCGCTTCTTTTTTACGCTTGATTACTTTTGCCAATTGCGGGGGCAGCTTTTCAGCTTTCTCACGCTTTATTTCTGGCAAAGTAATATTCGGCACTAAAACACCCAATACCAATGTCAGTACTAAAAAGCTAAGTAAAATCACTTTAAATAAGTGTTCTGATTTGCCTTCTGCCCAAGGTAATTCAGGAGTGCGATAAGTAATACTGCTCATTACGCCTCCTTACTTTCAGTTTTTTGAACCGCTAAAGAGATCTGTGTGTATTTCGCTTTCTGGCAAGTTGCCATAATGCGTTTTAACACTTTATAGGGAATGCCTTGGTCACCCATAATGGTGATTAAGCGCCCCAATTCTTGCTCTTGTGCTGTGGCTTGGGTTTTACTGGATAAATACAGCAATTCTTTTTGCAGTTCAGGAATCAATTCCTGATCTGGTTTCATGGCTAAAATATCTTTAACCGATGCCACCGCTCGACCCTGAACAACAATGTCATCCGCACTCACCATTAATTTAATGGTATTTTTGGGCTGTGATTCAGCAACACTGCTTGGCAATTTAATGCTGTCGTTACTCATTACTTCTACATCACTCTGGTTCATCATTAAGAAGAACACCATGATGGTGAAGATATCCATAAGTGATGTCAGGTTTAAGCTGGCATCTTTTTTATGGCGACCATGGCTGCGTGCCATGCGTTTTGCGCGACGGGAAGATTTCATTATTTGGCTCCTCCTGCTGCTTTTTTATCAGGTGCATCACCCAGTGATACGTCTGGAAATAACACCGCATCTACGACACTTGCTGCTATAACAGCAGGGAATGTTTTGGCAGTATCAATCACACCAATCAAAACCTGATAATCAATATCGGGCTCAGACAGAATCACTATATCGGTACGATCACGACCCAATTTCTTTTTCATGGTCTGTAAAACCATGGACAAGCGGTTAAGATCAAACTCACCTTCTTTTTTATTGATGGTTTCTACAGGAACCGGGCCTAAATTTACATTAAAGCCTGTTTCCCTAACCACCACTTCTAAAGATAAATCATCAGGGTTTAAATCCTGTTGCTTTAATTCTTCATCTAAGGGTAAAACCAGCTCTAGAACCGTGATGTGATTAAACACCATGCTCACCAGTAATACCGGAACCAGAATAATCATCAGGTTCATAAAAGAGGTAATATCTAATTCTGCTTCGCCTTGTGCTTTTCTATGGCGTCTCATGAGCCATCCTCCACTTCAAGTGCGAAATTATTTAGCTACTTTAGGAGCAGCTGCAGTTTGTGCTGGCGCTTTACGCTCTGTAATTAAGTTTAAAAACTTAACACCGGCCATTTCTAAGCTATCAATGATTTCAGCTGTACGGCTTTGCAATACTGTATGAGCCAACAGCAATGGAATCGCAGAGATCAAACCAAATGCCGTTGTGTTCATGGCTACCGAGATAGATTGAGACAGCAGTGTCGCTTTTTCAGAAGGCGCCGCAGTGGCCACCGCTGTAAATGCGGCGATCAAACCGATAATGGTACCTAATAGACCCATCAAGGTAGAGATGTTTGCTAATGTGGCAATATAAGCTGTGCGTTTTTCTAGCTTAGGAATGGTCTCCATTAAACCTTCTTCCATGGCATATTCAATATCTTCACGCTTGCTACTGGTTGGCATACGAGAAATACCTGCACCATAAATGTTAGCAATGTCACTATCACTTTGGCCGGCGTAATTTAAAGCCGCTTTATAATCTTTACGTTGAATCATAGGCAGCATTTCTTCAAACGCGGCTCTGTTTTTACGTTTAGCTGCGCTGATGCTCATTAAACGCTCAATGGCAATAGATAGCCCCACGACTAAAATAACGGCTATCGGGTACATGAACATACCGCCATCTTGGAAAAAACGAATAATCGTATCCATTGTGTACTTCTCCTATCGGAATAGATTTTTATTGTGTGCTTAAATTTTATTTTGAAATTTAAATTTATTATTTTTATGTTTTATT
>CAJXIT010000062.1 GCA_913054055.1 uncultured Thalassolituus sp. | reverse complement strand
ATTTGATCATACGTTGATATCCCTATGTTTTCCTGTGCTGAGTCGACACTTAAAAAAACCAGGTTGTTGAGACGCCAAATCTAGCATGCGATTTGAAGTGGCTTCATAGCCTTTATCTAAGAGGGTACGAACGGAAGTAAAGATGACAGCGTAATAGGGCGGTAGGGGTAGGGCGGTTATTTTGTTAGGGCTTATTTCTGTCATGGGCATTCTGCTAGAGGTTAATTGATTAGAGATGCATTCATTTCATATTGTATGACGATGATGACACTATTGGTGCCAGCTATCACTCATGATGAGTTCTAATGCTTGTCGAGCTTTAGCTGGGTTTTGTAAGTCTTTCTTTTCAATCATCTCGCATTCATCGGCCAGCATTTCTTCCAGTGTGGAAGGGTAATAGCGGCAGTCATTAGGGCGGTCAAAATAAATATCACAGGTATAGACGCTGCTATTGTCTTGTTTATTTAAGAAAGGGCACAGTTGTAATGGTTCGCCGGATTTTGAGTCTACCCAGATTTTCCCATCCTTTGTAAAACTGAAGATATCTGGGCGAGTCTCCTCCCAGTTTTCAATTTCAATTTTTTCAGCCGACAGTTGTCCGTTACTGTATTTGATACAACACTTGCCACAAGAGTTACACTCTTTCATAAACGGCTCCATATTTTTGAGCGCTGAAATCAAAAAAGCCTCAATCAAAAGAATGAGGCTTTAATGATTGATTACTTAGACACGTATTTTAAAGTTTATTTAAAACGTCTTCTAAGTTTTTAACAGTACGATCAACATTATGAAGTTTATCTAAACCAAATAAACCTAAACGGAATGTTTTAAAATCAGCGGGCTCGTCAACCATTAGCGGTACGCCAGCGGCTGCTTGCATGCCTAATGCAGCGAATGCACTGCCGTTTTGCATAGTCGACTCAGTGGTATAGTTAACCACAACACCGGGTGCTTTAAAGCCTTCAGCGGCAACGCTTTTAATGCCTTTGCTTTCTAACATAGCACGGGCTTTTTGGCCCAATTCAATTTGCTCAGCCTTAACCTTATCAAAACCGTATTCTTTGGTTTCTAACATGGTGTCGCGGAATGCAGTCAGTGCATCTGTTGGCATGGTTGCGTGATAAGCGTGACCACCATTTTCGTAGGCTTGCATAATGCTGTGCCACTTTTTCAGGTCACAAGCAAAGCTATTGCTGGTTGTATTTTCTAACAGGGCTAGGGCATCGTTGTTTAGCATAACTAACGCGGCACAAGGAGAGGCACTCCATCCTTTTTGAGGCGCGCTGATTAGAATATCAACACCAACGGCTTTCATATCTACCCATACGGTACCAGATGCGATGCAATCCAATACAAAAATACCGCCTACAGAGTGAACGGCGTCAGCAACGGCTTTTAAGTAGTCATCAGGCAGGATCATGCCAGATGCGGTTTCAACGTGAGGGGCAAATACCATATCAGGCTTTTCAGCTTTAATGGTGGCAACCACTTCGTCGATCGGTGCAGGGGCAAACGGTGCTTGAGAGCCTTCTTCTGTTTGGCGGGCTTTTAATACAATCTCAGATGATGGCAGGTTAGCCATTTCAAAGATCTGGCTCCAGCGAAAGCTGAAGAAACCGTTACGGATAACCAAGCATTTTTTATCTTGAGCGAATTGGCGTGCCACAGACTCCATGCCGTATGTGCCGCCGCCTGGTACTACCACTACGCCATCCGCGTTATATACGTCTTTTAACGTACTAGAGATGTCGTTCATCACACCTTGGAACGTTTTAGACATGTGGTTAAGTGAACGGTCGGTAAATACTACTGAGTATTCTAATAGGCCATCTGGATCAACATTGGGTAATAAGCCAGCCATGGGGCACTTCCTTCTTCGATTAGCTCTGACAGAGAAGGTGTCAGATAAATTTGTTGTATATAGAGAGTAGGCGTAATTAGAAAAGACTCTGGGTAAGCTGTAAAGGGGTTTGAGTCATTATGTGGCAAATATCCCCCCGGGGGTAGATAACCGCTATTCTGAATCAGGTAAGGTCTGCTTATTCAATGTCAGTTATACGGAAAATCGAGCATGGAAAATAACCGGTGTTCGGCTTATTACACAGCCACAGTTAATCAAGAAAGCGACTATCCAGAGTTGCACGATCATATCCGTGTGGACGTTGCGATTGTGGGCGGCGGCTTTACCGGGGTAAATACCGCCCTGGAGTTGGCCGAAAAAGGCTTAAAAGTAGCCATTATCGAAGCCGAAAAGATTGCGTATGGTGCAACAGGTCGCAATGGTGGCCAGGTTACTGGCAGCTTGTCTGGTGACGAAGCTATGCGCAAGCAGATGCGTAAAAAGCTGGGATCTGAGGTAGACGATTTTATCTGGGGACTGAGGTTTCGTGGCCATGACATCATTAAAAACCGGGTAGAGAAGTATGGCATTGATTGTGATCTTAAATTTGGCCATTTACATGCGGCTTATAAACCCAGTCATATGGGAGAGCTAACCGATAATTATAATGAAGCGGTTAAGCACGGTATGGGCGATCAGGTTGAACTATTAACCCGTGAGCAAATGCCTGACTACCTTGAAACCGATATTTATCACGGCGCTCTATACAACAAAAAGAACATGCATTTGCATTCGTTGAATTTATGTTTAGGAGAAGCCCGTGCGGCGGAATCGTTAGGGGCGGTGATTTTTGAAAACTCCCCTGTGATTGACATTGATCATGGTAATGTCAAAGCGGGTATTCCTCCTAAGGTGATCACTGCAAAAGGTTCGGTAACCGCCAATAGTGTGATGCTAGCTGGTAACGCCTATCACCGACTTGAACGTTTGAAAATGAGTGGCAAGATTTTCCCCGCTGCCGGTGGCATTGTGACCACTGAGCCATTAGGGGAAGACGTTGCTAAACTGATTAATCCAAAAGATTTGGCCGTATATGATTGCCGTTTTGTTTTGGATTATTACCGCATGACCGCAGACAACCGGTTGTTGTTTGGTGGTGGCGCTAATTACAGTGGGCGTCCTTCCCGTGATATCGAAGCGGAAATGCGCCCAGCATTAGAAAAAACCTTTCCACGTTTGAAAGGGGTGAAAATTGATTTTCAATGGAGCGGCATGATGGGCATTGTGATCAATCGCATTCCTCAGCTGGGTAAACTGTCGGATAATGTTTTTTATGCACAAGGGTATTCAGGTCACGGTATTGCCACTACTCATATTGTCAGTGAAATCATGGCCAATGCCATTAGTGGGCAGCTAGATGAATTTGATACGTTTGCCCAATGCAAGCACATTCGTATTCCGGGAAGTGAATGGATTGGTAATCAGTTTTTAGCGGTTGGTATGTGGTATTACTTATTAATGGAAAAACTTCGATAAATAGATTGGCTGCGAAAGGACGAAAAATTTTTATTGATCACACCCTTGGCTCATTGTCGGGTAGTGATCAACCACTTTACTAGTGTCTGTTGCAGCAATTCGGTTTCAATGGGTTTTGAAAGGTAGTCGTTCATGCCAGATAGTAGGCATTTTTCTCTGTCACCTTTCATTGCATTTGCAGTCATTGCAATGATGGGTATTTGTCTATAACGCTCACCTGCAAGACCTCTTCGAATGTTTTCTGTGGCTTGATAGCCATCCATAACCGGCATTTGGCAATCCATCAGTACCGCTGTATAGGGGTTGTCATGGGAAGAAGCGTTTAGCATGGATAAGCATTCTTCTCCGTGCCTGGCAATGTCACAACCCAGTCCGATGGTTTCTAAAATACCTTCCGTCACCAGCTGATTAATGTCATTGTCTTCAACCATGAGAATGCGTGTATGGTTGGGCCAGTTTTGATTGGAAGCGTCTTTGGCAATATCTTTTGCTTTATCTTTGGGCTTGGTTTTAACAATTTGCAATGATTCTGTTGTCACGAATGCCTGTTCATGATCGTGCTCATTAGAACACACTGTCAGTAAAGCATGATGCAAGTCTTTTGGGTTTACGGGTTTAGTGAACCAACCATTCAACCCTAATGCGCTTAATTCTTCAGGTGTTTGATCATGTAAAACGGATGTCATCATTAATACTTTTATTCCGTTATACTGTTTATTTCGTCTCAATATTTTTATAAATTGAATGCCATCCATGGCGGGCATTTGCATATCAAGAATGATGATATGAATCGGTTGCTCCGAAGCGTCTTCACATAAATTTAAGGCATTTGCGCCACTTTCTGCTTCAAAGGTATTGGCTCCCCAGTTACTCAGTTGCCCTATGAAAATTTCGCGATTAACAGGGTTGTCATCAACAATTAAAATATTTTTTGATCTTAAATCAATGTCAGGTAAATAGGTTTCAGCTTTATTGCTTTTTTCTAATACCGCTGTGAATGAAAATTCACTGCCCACATCCACTTTACTTTTAATGTCGATATCCCCTTGCATCAGGGATACTAATTTTTTGGAAATGGTTAGTCCTAACCCTGTTCCGCCGTATTCTCTTGTGGTGGATGTGTCTGCTTGAGTGAAACTATCAAACAATTTATGTATGCGGTCTTCTGGGATGCCGATACCTGTATCTATGATGCGACAGGTAAGTAAAATGGATTCTCGATATGGGGTGGTGGCGCAGCGTACGATTACCGAACCTGAGTGGGTGAATTTAATGGCATTACCAATTAAATTGGTGATGACTTGTCTTAATCTATTTGGATCCCCAATGAGCATTTTATTGGATAACTGGGTAGCATCCATGATGAGTTCTAAATCATGTTCTTCAGCTGAAAATGCCATGCTATTAACGATGTCGTTTAATAGCGTTTCAAGATTAAAGTCTATGCTTTCTAATTCAATCTTACCCACTTCGACTTTAGAAAAATCGAGAATATCATTAATGATATTCAGCAGTGACTTGGAACTGCTTAAAGCAATATTGAGTTTGCGCTCTTGTTCATCTGACTCAGCTGTTTTAATCAGCAATCCAAGCATCCCCATGACACCATTGATGGGCGTGCGTATTTCGTGACTCATGCTTGCTAAGAAATCACTTTTTGTGCGACTGGCTTGTTCTGCTTGGTCTTTAGCCACAATAAGGCTGGCTTCACTGTCTAATAATTCTTGTGTGCGTTCTTTTACTTTTTCTTCTAATTCATCGTGTGATTGCTTTAAATTATCTTCCACTTGTTTATTCGCTAAAAATACGAAGTAGATAAAAATGACCGCCATACTGACCAATATTAATAATATGATGGCAATGATTAAGCGAGTGGTTTCATAAATACTCAAAGCTTCAAGCTTATCAATTTCTGTGGCTAAACCGATATCTAGGTGAGGCATCCATACCCATGAACCCAGCACCACTTCTCCTCGGTAATCGTGATACCCTTTTATATTTTGACCTGCAATACCTGAAGTTGCCTTTTGTGCCATTAATGTGAGAGGTCTGTGGGTATGCTGGGTGCTGATGGGAATGTTATCGATTAGCTTTCCACCAGGGTCTTTAATTTCAAATGCAAGAATGCTTTGCTCAGAGTCTAACATAAAGCCGCGTTTTATCATCATATGATCAAAGCGGCTGGCTGTTAGTAAACGTGCATTATTATCAAAGGCATAAGTTTCACCGCTTGTGCCTATACGGCCCAAGGCGGTGATACGTGATAAAGTTTGTTTTGGGTCAGATCGTTTTGCAAAAATGGCAATGACATTTTTTTTCGAATCCTTAATGGGGGCGGCAGAAAAAAGAGTCGCGGGCACATTTTTTTCAGCAATATTCTTTTTCCCTTTAAGTGGTCGATCAGACGGTACAGGAGGAATGAACCTTGGTACACCATTTAATATTTCTTTAAAGATGGCATTTCTATAGCGATAGATAACATGATCATTGCCAATATCAATGGGGTTATTTGCAGCGATAATCATGCCGTTTGGAAGGATGATGTGGTAGTCCGTTTCCGATTCTTGATGATCTTGTATATAGGCTGTAAGTTGTTGAATGATGTCACTTTTGGCTTTTTTTAAATTGCGTTTTTGTGCCTTAATTAATTGTTGTGTCAGCGTCGTCAGCTCTGTTTTATTGGCAATGAATTGTGCTTTAGATATCTGATCGTTTACCCAAATATCCAATGCTTCTTTTGTGGTATTTAATACGGTGGTTAAGGTATTCTCAGTGGATGCTAATGTCGCTATTTTTATTTTTTCTAACCCCCACCATGCTGCAATCACGGTAATAAAGAGAAACAAAATAGCTAAAAAAGATAGCTGTTTAGTATTTCGCTTATTGCGTAATGAATTGTGATGAGTGCTATTGTCTGTCATATGAGTTGGGCGGCCTAAGGTTCAAGATAATTCGGTATCGATATCACAAACTGCGCGCCGTTCTTATATTCGTTGTTTAACCATATATCACCCTGTTGCTTGCTGATAAAATCGTGGCAAATACTCAGTCCAATTCCAAACCCTTTCTCATCGATTGTACCGAGCTCACTGTCAGTGGGCGTGTGAAATAGCGTTTTTGCTTTGGCCTCAGACACCCCAGACCCTTGATCAGAGATAGCGATTTGGATTCTGTTGCTAACCATTTTGCTACTGATGGTGATTTGCCCCATTTCAGGGGAATACTTAATGGCATTGGCAATAAGGTTTCGAATGACTGTTTTTATCAATGACTTATCGGCTTTGATAAACAGATCCGGTTCGATCTTCTGAAGGATGGTCAATTGCTTAAACTTCAACCCTTCTTGCATGAACTCCACGGTTTCTAGCACAGCTTGTTCAACGGATATTTTTTCTGGACTAACAGAAACGGCTTGCAAACGACTGCGAGACCATTGCAGTAATTCATCAAGCAGTTGATACACTTTTATGCCAGATTCTAAAATAGAACTGGAAAGGGCTTGAATCCTTTCAGGGGTGACGCTATCGGCCTTTTGACTAAGGATACGTGATAAGCCTAATATCCCATTAAAGGGCGAACGCAGATCATGAGAAATTGTGGCGAAGATATGTTCTTGCTGCTTTTGCATGCGGGCAAGGTGTCGATTATGCAGCCGCATTTCTAATTGGCTGATGACCTGGTTGGCCAGTGTTTTGAGCGCGAAGGTTTGATCAGCTGTTAAGTTTTTAGGAGCAGGGTCAATGACGCACAAGGTGCCGATTGGCAATCCGCTGCTGGTCACAAGAGGCGCTCCCGCATAAAACCGAATATTGGGGTCTCCGGTGACTAATGGGTTGTCTGCAAATCGCTCATCCATCAGGGTATCGCTGACCTCAAATACATGCTCTTGCAAGATAGCATGCGAGCAAAAGGCAATGTCTCTATGGGTTTCATGGGCACCCAATCCAACACGGGATTTAAACCACTGCCTGTCGTGGTCAATTAATGAAATGAGGGAGATATGAGTGCCGCATATGATGCTGGCTAACTGGGTGAGTTCATCAAATGATGCTTCATCTGCTGAGTCCAGGATCTCTAGCCGCTCTAATTCGCGCAACCGAGCTGATTCATTAGGGTGGGATGAAGCTGAGATCATTGGGCAAACCTTAATAGCGTACTAATAAAGGTTAGCCCAAAATGAATAATAATCTGCTGAAAATCAGGCTTTGGGCACAGAAATATGATCCCAGAATTGGTGCGCACATTGGCTAAATGCTTGTGGGCTTTCCACTTGTGGATAATGGCCGGTATCCGTCAGTCGACTCACCGGACTTTTGGGTACCAAGTCTTCATATCGACGTACCATATGTTCGCCACTGATGGGGTCTAACGTGCCATCAATTAGGTGTAATGGTGTGTCTGTATATTGCAGTATGCCTACCCATCTTTCTCGGTTTTGGCGACGCTCTGTCATATAGTGAATCAGCTTATGCATCACCTTTACCCCTTGATGATGGTTTAGGAGTTGCCAATAGGCTTTAAGCTCATGATCCGGTAATGGCTTTGCGCATATGGTTGCAAATGTGGCTGAAAACTTTTTATAAGACATAAGCTTACTCACCCAAGCACCGATTGGGCTGAGTAACAGCTTTTGAACAAGCACCGGTTGATGGGTTTCAGGGAATAAGCCGCCATTGCTAAACGTACACGAAAGTATCGATGAGCTTTGCTTGTCTCTGGCCAAAAGCTCTTGAGCCACGGTATCGCCATAGTCATGAGCTAAGATATGGAACTGGTTAATTTTTAATTTTTTAAGCAGGGCTTCGAACAGGTCGGCTTGTCCCATAATGGAGTAGTTTTGAACTGGCTTATCGCTTAACCCAAAGCCCAGCATATCCAAAGTAATTAACTGAAACCGGCTGGATAAGGATGCCCAAATTTTCTGCCAATCTAAGCTAGCTGTGGGGAACCCATGTATCAGCAGCAGAACGGGCTTGGTTGATTCAGGCTGGTGTTCAGAGATATAGAAGATTTGATGGTGGTTAAAGGTAAAATAATCGCCTTTTGCTTCCCAAGCTTGAATGCTATCCATAAGAGTCCTGTTTTTTCTTTTAGTGTAAAGGAATTACAGGCATTTTTATGGGTTTATTGGTGGGTTAGGGGGCCTGAATTATGGCGAAATGAGCCTAATGAGAGTCTTCATTAAGCGAGCTTGATTCATAATCCCTATTTTTCATGGGTTAATCACAATTGATATGGTGTATGATGCACCTATTATTTTCTTATATAACTCCTTTCTTTAATAATGGTGATGCATGTCCAAATTCTTCTACAAAGGCAAATCAATGAAAAAGCCAGAGCATAATAGTGCTGGCTTTGAAACGGCAGCCACTGTTCGTTTAGGCACGGATAAAGCGCCTGCCATCATCAGTGTGAAAACCGAAGCCCGTAAAGAAGAATTAATCAAAACATTTCTAGAGCATGGCTGGGCCAGTAAAATTGATGTGAAACCAGATCAAGAGGAAAACATTAAAGACCTTGAGATTTTGCTAGAAAGAGAAAACACAGCGCAAGCGGTGTCGACGAAAGAAGCCAACCGGAATGATCCTTGCCCATGTGGCAGTGGTAAAAAATACAAAAAGTGCTGTGCGGCTTAAGAAAAACGAAACGCACCACTGATCATATAAAGCGAGCATAAGGCTCGCTTTTTTATTGCCTGATGAAATATATACGTATAAAAGTGCTTAAATACCCTTACTAAATTAAATAAAACTAAATGCAAATTACTCCCACTTTCAGCTAACGATAAAAATACGCTTTTTTATAAAAATGAATTGGCAGTAAGGTTCGCTTACCCATATACTTTGTGACATTCAAAGTTTCCACGCCTGTTTTATCGTAAACAATGCTTACTTGTATTGTTGATATAAAGTGAAAGCTTCTCCACAAAAAATTAATGATAGTAAATTATAAGGAGTGCCGTTATGAAGGGTGATGCAAAGGTCATTAAATTTCTCAATTCTATTTTAGAAAATGAATTGGTTGCCATTAACCAGTATTTTTTACATGCACGCATGTTTAAAAACTGGGGCTTGAACGCACTGGATAAAAAAGAATATAAAAAGTCTATTAAAGACATGAAGCAAGCCGACAAACTGATCGAGCGAATTTTATTTCTTGAAGGTCTGCCAAATTTACAAAAATTAGGCAAACTTCATATTGGTGAAAATACCAAAGAAATGCTGGAATGCGATCTGAAGCTTCAAGACTTAAGCTTAAAAGACCTTAGAGAAGCCATTGTTTATTGCGAATCGGTTTCGGATTATGTTACCCGAGATATGCTGGCTGAAATTCTAGAGTACGAAGAAGAACACTTTGACTGGGTTGAAACTCAGTTAGACCTAATCAAAAAAATTAGCATCGAAAATTACAGTCAATCAATGATGAACGAAGAGTAACCGGAGAATAACGATGAAAGGTAATAAAAAAGTTATCGATACACTTAACTCATTGTTGGCCGGCGAACTGACCGCAATGGACCAATATTTCATTCATTCAAGAATGTATGAAGATTGGGGTTTAGAAAAGCTGTACGAACGCATTTCTCACGAAATGGAAGACGAAACAGGCCACGCTGATCTTATGATCAAACGTATCTTATTTTTAGAAGGCTTCCCAGATTTGGCCACCCGTGAACCATTAAATGTGGGTAAAACGGTTGAAGAGATGCTTAAAAATGATTTGGCCATTGAGTATTCAGTGGTGAAAAACCTGAAAGCCGCCATTGCTTTATGTGAAGAAGAAAAAGATTTTGAAACCCGCGCCATGCTGGTTAAACAATTAGAAGATACTGAAGAAGATCATACCCATTGGTTAGAGCAGCAGTTGGGCTTGATCGATAAAATGGGCATTCAAAACTATTTACAAGCCATGATGTAGCCACACGTAACGGGAAATCTTCAAGCCCTGGTTCAGCAATGACTCAGGGCTTTTTTGTGGGTACATTTTTTGGCTTAAAAATTATCGGTTTAATCCGATATACACTCCAGAAACATAGGAGACCAACCAAAAGAACCAAACAAAAATACTGAATTTATGAAAGGTCACTTGGCGTTCAGGGCGATGACTGCTGACCACATAAACGCCCCAGCCTAAATGAAACATCATTAAAAACAGGCCCAGAAAGCCCGAGATAGAGTGTGCCGTAAAAATTAAATGCCCAACATGTAAATACATGCACAACGTCCCCAAGGCATCTGTGAGAACACCTATTGCAAACATATTCACATGCCATACTTTCAGGTGCTTCTGAATATAATCATGCCAAATGGCAATGGAATAAAAGATCAAAGCAAGGGTAAATAAGATAGCGCCAGAAATGATGTAATTAGACATGAAGATTCTTTTGGGTGTCGAAAAGCAGGTTACTATATCTAAATGATAATTATTATCAATAGTTGGGGCGGTAATAAAAGCATAATTGGTAGGCATAAAAAAACGAGCGCAAGGCTCGTTTTTGTATGCGACAAAGAGATGGCTAATTAAAGAATAAACTGACTCAAATCTTGGTCCTGGGCAATTTCACCTAGGTGCTCTTCAACAAAGGCGCTGTTGATTTGCAAAGGGCTTGCTGAGTATTGAGTGGCCAGGCCTTCTGCATCAAAGCTGACTTTCTCAAGTAAGCGCTCCATCATAGTATGTAAACGGCGGGCACCAATGTTTTCGGTGTTTTCGTTTACTTTAAATGCGGTTTGCGCCAATTGCTCTATGCCATCTTCGGTGAACTCTACGTTTAAACCTTCTGTGCTTAATAGGGCTTTGTATTGTTCGGTCAGTGACGCTTTTGGCTCAGTCAAAATTCGCTTGAAGTCGTCGGGTGTTAAAGCCGATAGCTCTACACGTATCGGCAGTCGGCCTTGTAACTCTGGAATCAAATCACTTGGCTTGCTCATGCTGAACGCACCGGATGCCACAAATAAAATATGATCGGTTTTGATCATGCCGTATTTGGTGCTGACGGTGCAGCCTTCAATTAATGGTAATAAGTCACGCTGAACCCCTTCGCGGCTCACGTCACCACCACCTGCGCTTTCTTGGCGCTTGGCAACTTTGTCAATTTCATCCAAGAATACAATGCCGTTTTGCTCAACGGTTTCTGCGGCTTTGGCTTTCAGCTCATCAATGTTAAGCATTTCATGGGCTTCTTCATCTTGCACCAGTTTAAGCGCTTCTTTCACTTTCATTTTACGCTTATTGCTTTTGCTACCACCCATGTTGCTAAACATGTTTTGAATTTGATTGGTCATGTCTTCCATGCCAGGTGGGGCCATGATTTCTACACCCACTTGCGGGGCGGCCACATCAATTCCAATTTCTTTATCGTCCATGTCACCGTTGATTACTTTTTTACGAAACATCTTACGTGTGGCGCTATCTTCAGGTTTGTCTGCTTCGGTTTCACCAAAGCCTGGGCGAGCAGGAGCAAGCAGGCAATCTAAGATGCGTTCAATGGCCGCTTCTTTTGCGCGCTCAGATACGGCTTCCATTTCTTGTTCGCGCAGCATTTTAAAACCGGTTTCTACTAGGTCACGAATAATGGTTTCCACATCGCGGCCCACGTAACCCACTTCGGTAAACTTAGTGGCTTCAACTTTAATAAAAGGGGCGTTTGATAACTTAGCTAAGCGGCGCGCAATTTCCGTTTTACCCACGCCGGTTGGGCCAAGTAGAGCCACAATACCGCCGCGTTTTAGAATATCTTTTTGTGTAACGGAAATTTGGTCTGCAACCAAGGCTAACAAAGCCTTCCATGCACGTGCAGATTTAGTATCTTCAGGAATGTAACAGGCCATTTGATCGGCAAGCTCGGCAGATACCCCCATACGCTCAAGACGTTTGATAAGCATTGCTCTGAGCGGTTCACGGCGCTCAACTTCTTGCCACATTAGCCCTGAAACTTGATGCTCTAGTAAACGACGAATAGATGTCATTTCTTCTCGCATCGTTTCCATTTCAGTATCAGAGCTTTTTTGCGGGCTGGATTCACGACCACGATCATATCGAGTTGGATCAAGTCGTGGAGCTGGTCGCTCAACACGACGATCTTCAGAGATCAGCTTTGCTAACCCTGACTCGTGACCGAAAGCGCCATCAACGTTGTGTGAACTCTTAGCCTGTCGATTTAGAAGAGCCGAAAGTGAGTCTTCATTTTCCGCTTTATGTTCTTGTGTACCATCTGCCCCATTGCTGTATTGCTTAAGCATATTAGCGAATCGTTTTGTCATCGAACGACCTGCTTCTGAGTTCGCATTCAAGCTCACTCGGTCATCCTCTAATGAACGACGTGAAGCTGTAGCTGCAGGTGCTGACATTTGTGTGTATTGGGTTTGCTGCTTTTGAGGCTGAGTTAAACGTGGGTTCGAGGAGGCATTACCCGCTTCACCATCAATAGCCGCTACTATTTCCACCCCACCAGCGACTTTTTTGTTTGACATAATCACAGCTTCCGAGCCAAGTTCTTCTTTAACTTGGAGGAGTGCTGTTCTCATATCTTTGGCAAAAAACCGTTTAATTTTCAATTCAATAATCCGTATTG
>CAJXIT010000061.1 GCA_913054055.1 uncultured Thalassolituus sp. | reverse complement strand
TCGCCTCCACCGAAAAATTTCAAAACAAGTTCATCTCATGATTGAAAATAAATTGCTGGGTAAGTTTATGGGGCTTGGTCGTTTTGAAGTGGTAGATTGCATTGAGTGTCGTACCACACGTGTTAATTTTGAACGATCAAGAATGCACGTAAGCCAAAGTGCACAAAGTAATCAGGATTTAAGAAATTTATCAAAAGACGTAAGGGTTGATGCTTTTATACTTTGGAGCGCCAGTATGCACGAAGATAAATTTACCGTGAATTTAAGAATGGTAGGGTCAAAAAGCAATGAGCTGTTATGGCTGAAAGAATACGCCAAAAAAACCACCCGCGAAGAAGAGGAGCTTCAATTTGAAACCATAGAAATGGAAATGACCATAAGCTCATTTGGTCTTGGCTCAACCCGTGGCGGGGTTGGTGCAACAACAGATGCAAAACTATCTAGAGTTACCGGTTTTGGGTTAAGGCGACGAGAATCCACAACATTAAACAAAGACATTGAATACAGTTTGGGGGCAGAATTCTTCAGAAACTTCTCCGCAACGGATGAATTCAGTGTTAGCGGTATCAATTTAGAAGGACGAGTATTTGTTCGTATTGAAGCGTTAAGCGAATGGGTGAATACAAAAGCATATGTAGGGGTTGGGCAAGCATTCTTCAGCGGCAGTCATGGTTTGATGATGAAGTTTGGTTTGGAATTTCCGTTTGTTACCAATGGTTTTATGTCACTAGGTGGCGTCTACCTAGTAGAGGAGTCTGTTGAGTGGGATACAGATGCGAATTATGAGGATAGTTCTGACTTTGGTGGGGCTGGCTTGGATCTTACTTTAGGTTATAGGTTTTAAGGAGGCCACATGATGTTGAGAATTCAAAAAATGTTGCCTGTGTTTTTGTTACCTATCGTAATCACTGGTTGTAGTATGGCCCAATTGGATATGGAAAAAAATCCATTTGAAGAACAAGCGCCAGTGGAAATTAACGACGTTGAAATGGGTGATGATGTGGAATATGCCAAGAAAAACCATGGCATTGTGAATATTCATCGCCACGGCCCTGGTTATGATGTGATGATGATGTTGAATGCAGGAGAAAGCGACATCATTTTTAGTATGGACCTACCTCCCGGCGGTCAGTCGGATGTAATGGATGCAGAAGAATTTTTGGGGGGGCAATCGGAAGGCGAGGCAATGTCAGAGCTCAGTGGTAAACCAGTTGAAGGTGACGGTGAAAAAGAATTTTTCAATAAACAAGCTTTAGGTTTGTTTTCAACGGCCACTAAACATATGTTAAGTGCACAAGCCCTATTTTATCGGAAGTCATATTGGAAAGCCTTAGAAGAAACCAATAAGGCCATGTCTTTGGTGCCATCATCGGCACAAGCCCACGCATTAAAGGGCAGTATTTATTACAAGATGGGGCGTAAGAAAGATGCGAAAGTATCATGGAAGCGGGCGCTTAAGCTGGACCCTTCTTTGAAGGATGTTAAAGAAAGCTTAAAGCTTGTTAAGTAGGGATTAACTCATGAAAAAAACATTCCTAATTAACATTATTAATAAACTGACCTTGACTGTATTCAGTTTGCTTTTGTTATTAGTTAACCCAGTCTATTCGGCACCCTCTGACCCAATTGAGGTCATTACCAAAAAAGACGACTTAGAGGAGATTCAATTAAAATCTCGCTTGGAAGATCGATTGGCCCGTGATATTCAGGCCTATTTGGGTCATGTTCGGTTTATTGTGAATGTTGATGTGACGTTGCAAAAGATTCGGCAGGTGGTCAAAGGGAAGGTTAGCAAGCCTTCAGTGACAAATAATCCAACGGGTCAATTTTCTCCTTACCCTGAATTAAAATTCCCTAAGCGCTATGAAGATAGGGATGATAGCAATGTCAATTCTGATAATGATGTTGATAGCCTGCCAGGATTACCCTTTGTTGATATTTCGGCTGATAAAGAAAAAGATGCAGAGCTTGCATTCATGCGCGAACAAATTCAGCGTTTACAGCGCCAGCAGCGGCAGCCCCAGTGGGATGGAAATGGTTCTTCTTCCGATCAAAATGGCACTCAAACAGAACCAGATACCACCGTGGGTGTGTTTAATAAAATCAAAAAACTTGTTATTTCTTTAGTGGTCGAAAATGAAGTAAGTACTGAGCAGGAAGCTTTTATTCGAAATTTAGTCTATCAGAAAGCCTCTTTAAATGATTTACGGGGTGATGAATTTAAAATAATTCGAACGCAGTTTTCTAAACTACCTGAAAGTGTTATTTCTGAAAAAGAATCAGGCCCTGCCCAAACCTGGCTAGAAGAAAATTTTAATACGTTAGCCATTGGTTTGCTCAGTCTGTTAGCATTTTTATTATTGGCGTTGATTTTATTATCTTTTAGAAAAAAAGAGCAGGCAGTTGCAGCTCCGCCTGTTCACAATATGAATGCCAGTCCAATGATTGAAAAATCAGACTCTACTATCCCTGATTCTGTTATTTCCGACCAGGTCGATCATAAACAGGCCATGTTGCGTACTCGGCAAGATGTGATTTCTTTAGGTTTGGGCCAGCCTCAAGCGGTGCAAGGAGGAATGTCAGAGCTGGTGAGCCAAGAAGATAAAATTCCCATGATTGCATCAATTTATAAAACACTGGGGCGCAGTTTGTTTCGCTCAATATTTCCGAATGTAGAGCAGATGCAATTGCAAAGTATTATGGCTCAATTGGCTGATCAACCACCAGAGGAAGAGCAGCAATACCGTGATCTGCAAGACTTCTATCAAATCTTGCAGCAAAAAATACAAAACAACGACCCAGCTCACGCCCATCCGTTTGAATTTTTAAATAAACTTAATGACAGTCAGGTCTTGTATTTAATTCAACATGAAGACCCAAGAATTCAAGCACTGGTGATTAGCCAGTTAGAATCTCAGCAAGCGGCCCGAGTATTAAATCGTGTACCCGAAAAACGGCAGTCTCAGTTAATGGCTGAGTTGGGGCAGTTTGAAACGTTTCCTATGGACACCTTTAAAGATGTGGCTGACAGGTTAGCCAAAGCGTCTCAACAAGTTCCAAGCTTTGAAAATGTGAATGCAGATGGTCTGGGCATGTTGATGAATATGCTAGATAGCATGAGTTCTAGTGAAGAATCTAAGGTTTTAAAGCGGTTAAAACAAGATAAACCTGATACTTTTTATCGTTTACGCCAGCTGTACTTCACGTTTGCAGATATTGTAAGAACCCCTCATCAAACGTTAAGTAATGCTTTGCGTGAAGTCGATCGAAACTTTATTGGTCAGGCGCTATGCAGTACCCCAGATGATTTTAAAATTCATGTACTTAAATCACTAAACTCTGCTCCTAAATTAAAGGCGCAAGTAAGAGAAGATTTAAAACGCTTTGAAGGACGCATTTCATCACAAGAAGTGGATAACGCGAGGCGCTCAATTGTGCATAAAATTCGTGAATACATTAATACAGGTAAATTTTCCATGGAACAATTGGAAAGCCCTGAGCAAAAAGCATCTTAGTTTTGATTTTATTTTTTGTTGTGAAAGGAAGTTAAATGATAAGCCCTAGCACACTGATTGGTATAACAGCTGGCATTGGTTTATTTGTTGCTGCCATCGTCAACTCAACCGACAACTACATGATGTTTGTGAGTATGGCCAGTGGCATGATGGTGGTGGGCTCTACCTTTGCAGCATCACTTATTAGCTTTAGTTTTTTAGAGGTCATGCACGCCTTAAGGGCCATGATGCAAACCATACTTTCTAGCAATACGACGCAAACGCACTTAAAAGATTTAGTTAAGCGATTTGGTGAGCTTAGCGCCATTTATCGTGATGGCGGTATTACTGCGCTAGAAGATGCGCTCACCAAAAAAGAAAAAGAAGACTTCTTTTTAGCTCAAGGTGTTGAACTCATGGGAGCGGGGTATAAACAAGCTGATATTCGCATCATTATGGGTGACACCATGGACAGCCACTGGCAGCGACAGACACTAGAGGCCAAAATTTTAAATACCATGGGGGTGTATGCTCCCGGTTTTGGCATGGTGGGTACCATAGTTGGTTTGATTATTATGCTGGATAATATGGGTGGGGATATGGCTAACCTGGGTAAAGGCTTGGCTTTAGCTTTGATCACAACTTTATATGGTGTATTGCTTTCTAATTTATTATTTAAACCCACTGCTGCTCAAGTAACAGAAAAACAAGAACAGGAGTTCTTTCGCCATCAAATGATCACAGATGGTTTTGTATTGCTAGCCGAGAAAAAGGATCCATTATTAATACAAGACCGACTAAACGCGTATGTATCGCCTGCTAAGCGTTATGTTCCCGAATCACTTCAGGATTAGGGGTTAAATTGTGAGTGATAATGCATCCAAGCGAGGCCTGCGTAGACGTCGCCCCACGTTTGATGCAGATGGTGAAGGCTGGATTGTCACCTACGCCGATGCGATTACCTTGTTACTCGCATTCTTTGTGATGATCTTATCTGTGTCTGACTTGAATCAGGGCAAAATTGAAGCCCTTAAAGAGGGGTTGGCCAGTACGCTTACTAACCAAGAAGTTGTCACCCCTTTTACCGATATTAAAAAAGAACTGGATGAAATCATTCAAGAGCATAATATGGCCGAAAATGTGGCTGTGGATATTGATGCAAAAGGGGTAAGGGTAGAATTCTCTAATTTCTCTTTGTACGACTCTGGTAGCGCTGCTTTGCGGCCTCAAGCCCTACCCATGTTGGATGAAGTAAGCAAGGTAATCGAGACCACCAGTCATGAAACCCACTTAATTGAAGTGGAAGGGCATACGGATGATGTGCCCATAAGTACCCCTAGATTCCCATCGAACTGGGAATTAAGCTCTTCTAGAGCCAGTAATGTGGTGAAATACCTGATTACAAAGGGGGTGAATAAATCTCGACTTAAGGCCGCTGGTTATGCGGATTCAAGGCCAAAACAAGACCTTGAGGCCGGTCAAAAATACAATAATGAGATGCGCGCTGAAAATCGTAGAGTGGTGATTTACGTCAAGCGCTTTTAAATAACCTTTTCTGCCCCTTTCCTCAAGGCGCATTTGAGCTAATCTTTAAGGTAAATTGTGGTAACAGAGGCTATCTGTGATTTACCCAGGGCCCTTGCTCTGGTAGACTGCAGCGCCATCTCGTTACACACAAATCCAACTTTTAAATTCGGATTCTTCTATATATGTCGACTCGTTTTATATTCGTCACCGGCGGTGTTGTGTCCTCATTGGGCAAAGGCATTGCGTCTGCTTCTTTAGGGGCCATTTTGGAAGCCCGTGGCTTAAAGGTCACCATGCTGAAGCTGGATCCGTATATTAACGTTGACCCGGGCACCATGAGCCCGTTTCAGCACGGAGAGGTGTTTGTTACCGAAGACGGTGCCGAAACAGATTTGGATTTAGGCCATTATGAGCGCTTTATCCGTACCACCATGGGTCGTCGTAATAACTTCACCACAGGCCGTATTTATCAGGATGTTCTGGCAAAAGAGCGTCGCGGAGATTATTTGGGCGGCACCGTTCAAGTGATTCCACATATTACCGATGAAATTAAGCGTCGTGTATACGAAGGGGCTGAGGGCGCAGATGTGGCCTTGGTTGAGATTGGCGGCACAGTAGGTGACATTGAGTCATTGCCGTTCTTAGAATCTATTCGCCAACTTAAAGTTGAACTAGGCAGTAAGCGTGCACTTTCTATGCACCTGACCCTTGTTCCGTTTATTGCCACGGCTGGTGAAACCAAGACTAAGCCGACACAGCACAGCGTAAAAGAAATGCTGTCTATTGGTTTGCAGCCAGACATTTTAGTATGTCGCTCTGATCACCGAATCGATGCCGGCTCTTTGCGTAAAATTGCACTGTTCACCAACGTAGAAGAGCGTGCGGTGATTCCTTTAGAAGACGCCGACACCATTTACCGTATTCCAACGCTGCTTCAACAAACCGGTCTTGATGATTATGTGATTGAAAAGTTTGGTCTTGAGTGTGATCCAGCAGATTTAAGTGAGTGGGATCAAGTGGTTGAGGCCAAGCTTCACCCTGAAAAAGAAATCAATATTGCCATGGTTGGTAAATACATGGAGCTATTAGATGCGTATAAGTCTCTAATTGAAGCCATTGACCATGCAGGCCTTAAAAATCGTACCAAGGTGAATATTCAATACATTGATTCAGAAATCATTGAACGCGATGGATGCTCAATTCTTGAAGGCAAAGATGCCATATTGGTACCAGGTGGTTTTGGTAACCGTGGTGTTGAAGGCAAGATTCGTACGGTTCAATACGCCCGTGAAAATAAAGTGCCTTACTTAGGTATTTGTCTAGGTATGCAAAGTGCCGTGATTGAATTTGCACGTAACGTGTGTGGTTTAACTGACGCACACAGCACAGAGTTCTCAAATTCAACTGAAAACCCAGTTGTAGGCCTGATTACTGAATGGACAACCGCTGAAGGCGATACCGAGCAGCGTTCAGAAAATTCAGACTTAGGTGGCACCATGCGCTTGGGCGGTCAAGAGTGTCGCCTTGAAGCGGGATCATTATCGGCTGCGGCATACGGTCAAGAGACCATTGTTGAACGTCATCGTCACCGCTATGAAGTAAACAATAACTTTATTGAAACGCTAGAGAAAAATGGCTTGCGCATCGCAGGTAAATCTATGGATGGCAATTTAGTTGAAGTGGTTGAGGTGGTTGATCACCCTTGGTTTGTTGCTTGTCAGTTCCACCCAGAATTTACATCGACACCTCGTGATGGCCATGGGTTATTTGAAGCGTTTATTGCGGCTGCTATTAAGCAGGCAAACGTTTAAGCACAAACAAACATTGCATTAGCAAATTTATTTAACAGTTTTCATTAAAATATATTGATCGGAGATACAGCTAGTATGGCTAAGATCGTAGACATTAAAGCTCGCGAAGTTATGGATAGCCGCGGTAACCCTACCGTTGAAGCAGATGTTTTATTAGAAGGTGGTTTTTTCGGAACGGCATGTGCTCCATCTGGCGCATCCACAGGTTCTCGTGAAGCCCTAGAATTACGTGACGGCGATAAATCTCGTTACTTAGGTAAAGGCGTATTAACAGCGGTTGCCAATATCAATGGCGAAATTAAAGAAGCTCTATTAGGTATGGACGCATCTGAGCAAAAAGCTCTAGATGACAAAATGCTTGAGCTAGACGGCACAGACAACAAAGCAAAATTAGGTGCTAACGCTATTCTTGCTGTTTCTCTAGCTGCTGCAAAAGCCGCTGCCGTTTCTAAAGGCATCGAACTTTACGAGCACATTGCAGAGCTGAACGGTACAGCTGGCAAATTCAGCATGCCGTTACCTATGATGAACATCATCAACGGTGGTGAGCACGCAGATAACAATGTTGATATCCAAGAATTCATGGTTCAGCCAGTTGGTTTCAAATCTTTCAGCGAAGGTCTTAAAGCCGGTGCGGAAATTTTCCACAATCTGAAAAAAGTGTTACAAGCTAAAGGCTTGAACACAGCGGTGGGTGATGAAGGTGGTTTTGCACCAGACCTTGCATCTAACGCTGATGCGCTAGCGGTAATCAAAGAAGCGGTTTCAAACGCAGGTTACGAACTGGGTAAAGACATTACTTTAGCCCTAGACTGTGCTTCTACTGAATTCTACAAAGACGGTAAATACGATCTAGCGGGCGAAGGCAAAGTATTCTCTCCGGAAGAGTTTTCTGATTACTTAGCTGAGCTATGTGACCAGTACCCAATTGTTTCTATTGAAGATGGCCAAGACGAAAGTGACTGGGCTGGTTGGAAATACCAAACTGAAAAACTTGGCGATAAAGTTCAATTAGTTGGTGACGATTTATTTGTAACCAATACTAAGATTCTTAAGCGTGGTATTGATGAGAAGATTGCTAACTCAATCCTAATAAAGTTCAACCAAATCGGTTCTTTAACCGAAACTCTTGAAGCCATTCAAATGGCGCAGGCGGCTGGTTTTACAGCAGTAATTTCTCACCGTTCTGGCGAAACTGAAGACACAACTATTGCTGACTTAGCAGTCGGTACATGTGCCGGCCAAATCAAAACAGGTTCTCTATGCCGTTCTGACCGTGTTGCTAAGTACAACCGTCTATTGCGCATCCAAGAGCAGCTTGGTGATAAAGCCGTATACAATGGCCTTTCTGAAGTGAAAGGTCAGTAATCACTACTAATATTGCTGGTGGTGTATTGAACAGGGTGATTAAAGATTCTGCTCATCGCTGTTGGCTTTATTAATTACGTGATTTTATGTGCATACTTGATAAGTAACGTGTGCCATTAATTAAAGGGAAACTACGGTTTCCCTTTAATGCTATTTGAAATACCCATTTTAAATTTTATCTCAATAGATTGAGTGCGGATAATAATAACAATGTCGCTTTTGGATTCAGTAAAACATCACGCTTGGAAGCCGATTGTCGCGATTTTATTTGTATGGCTGCAATATCAATTATGGTTTGATGAAACCGGTGTGTTTTCCAGTATAGAAATGGAAGAAAAGATTGCAGAGCAAGTGGAGCTCAATGAAGCAATCGAAGCACGTAATCAAGTTTTAGCGGAAGAGATTATTGCGATCAAGTCTGGATTAGAATCCATTGAAGCAAAAGCGCGAAAAGAACTGGGTATGGTCAAAGAAAACGAAACGTATTTTATTGTTGTAAAGCCTAAAATAGAAGGTGCTCAATAATGTCGGATTTGTATGCGGTTGTGCCTGCTGCAGGCATTGGCGCCAGAATGCAAGCAGATAGACCTAAGCAGTATTTATCCATTTTGGGTAAAACCATTTTAGAGCATACGCTTGATCAATTATTGTCTTTCCCTAAATTCAAAAAAATCATTGTCGTCATTTCCAAAGAAGATGATTATTTTTCAGGTTTGGATTTTTCAAATCATGTCAAAGTTGAAATTTGTCAGGGTGGAAAAGAACGTTATGACTCGGTATTAAATGGTTTAACGCATTTAAAAAAAATGGGTGCAGAAGACGATGCATTAGTGATGGTGCATGATGTAGCACGTCCTTGCATTAAGCAGGTTGATTTATTAAACCTTTATCACAGTGATAGTCATACTGGGGCAATTCTAGGTTTGCAGGTTCGCGATACAATGAAGCGAACAGATGAGCACGGCAATATTATTAAAACCGTTGAACGAAATAATTTATGGCATGCGCTCACGCCTCAAATGGCAGGTTTAAATATTTTGTACAAAGCCATATCAAAGTCACTGGCTGATGGTGTGAACATTACCGATGAAGCATCTGCTTTAGAATATATAGGTAAGTCACCTAAAATGGTGGCAGGTGATCCAAGCAATATTAAAATTACACGCCCAGATGATCTGGCTTTAGCCCAAGCGTATTTAGAAAAAACCTTATCAGCAAATGAGAGTTCAGATGTTTAGAATTGGCCATGGCTTTGATGTACATAAGTTTTCAGAACCTAAAGAACATTCAACTATCATGATTTGCGGTGTCGCCATTCCTTATGAGCGCGAACTCATCGCCCATAGTGATGGAGATGTAGCGTTACATGCATTAAGTGATGCCTTGTTAGGTGCCGCAGCCTTAGGGGACATAGGGCACCATTTTCCAGATACAGACCCAGCATTTGAAAATGCCGATAGCCGTGAATTACTAAAACAGGTTATGGCGAGTGTTGCGGATAAAGGGTATCAAGTGGGTAATGTGGATGTGACCATCATGGCGCAAGCCCCAAAAATGGCCCCACATATTCAAACTATGCGAGCAACAATCGCTGAAGATTTAAAACTGGATATTGACCAAGTGAATGTTAAAGCCACCACCACAGAAAAACTGGGTTTTGTAGGGCGCAAAGAAGGCATTGCTGTTGAAGCCGTTGCCCTGTTACTTAAGAATGCTGGTTGAGTTTTAAACATGACGAATGAAAACCCAGTGAATTCAGAATCCAGCCATTATCAATCTGATTGGCCAAAAGCCTATCCCCAATTAAATATGCAAGCTCAGTTCCGAAGCTGCGATGAAGACTTTCAAGTTCACGAAGTGACAAACCGTGAATTAGCAGAGTCTGGTCCTCATATGTATTTATACATTGAAAAGAAAGGCACCAATACCCATTGGCTGGCACGCAAGTTGGCGAACCATGCCAAGATTGATTTAAAAGACGTAGGCTATGCAGGCCTTAAAGATCGCCATGCGGTTACTCGTCAATGGTTCAGTTTACCGATCAAAAATAAAGAGCCTGACCTGACCCATGTATTTAACAGTGACGAGTTCACGTTAATTGAAAAAGGGTTTTATGGGGTAAAGCTTAAGCGTGGCGCTTTGGGTGGCAATCAATTTAAATTAGTGTTGCGTAATGTGACAGGTGAGCGCTCAGAAATTGAATCCCGTTTAGCGCTGATAAAATCCAATGGCGTGCCTAACTATTTTGGTGCTCAACGGTTTGGTCATGACAATGAAAACCTGATTCAAGCAGAAAAATTTTATCATTCAGGTAAACGCCCACGTAATCGTCAAAAAACGTCCATGTACCTTTCGGCTTCTCGTTCTTATTTATTTAATCAAATGTTGGCACAGCGAGTAACAGCATCCACATGGGATAACATAATTGAGGGTGAAGTGTTTGGTTTTTCAGGCAGCTTAAGAGGTTTTACCCAGGAAGGTACTGAAGAAGAATTATCGCGTTTTCAGCAAAAAGACATTCACCCTACTTGTGCTTTATGGGGACGAGGAAATAGCTTAGCCGAAAAGCAATTGTTAGAAATTGAAAAAGATGTCGCCAACAGCAATACACTGTTTTCTGAAGGCATAGAAAAGCAAGGCATGAAGCAAGAACGCCGAGCTACGCGCTTATTATTGCCGGAACTGTCATGGGAATGGTTAGAAACTGATGTATTGGAACTGAAATTCGAATTGGCATCGGGGTTATTTGCCACGTCGGTTTTACGGGAGCTTGGTCATATAACAGAAGCCCTTCGCCCAGAAGATGAGCATCAAGCGTATATGCATCGAAAAGCGAAAGAACAAGCTGTAAAAGGGAAGTCAGAGTGAAGCTTTTACTTTCCAATGACGATGGGGCCATGGCGCCAGGTCTTCAAGCATTATCACAAGCCTGTTCCGCAGCGGGTCACTCTGTTTGTGTGGTGGCACCTGATCGTGATCGCAGCGGCGCCAGTAATTCTTTAACCTTGGATCGCCCATTAAAAACGTCTAAGTTAGAAAATGGTTTTTATAGTGTGAATGGCACACCTACAGATTGTGTGAACCTTGGCATGAACACCTTGTGTGAAGCCGAGCCTGAACGTGTGTTGTCTGGCATTAATTCAGGGGCTAACTTAGGTGATGATGTCATTTACTCGGGGACAGTGGCCGCAGCCATGGAAGGGCGGTTTTTACGGTACGCGCCCATTGCGATTTCTCTAGTGGGGAACCAACATTTTTCAACCGCAGCGCAAGTCCTTATGGACGTTTTGCCAAAGCTTAAAGCGCTTAATTTACCTGAGCGTACAGTGATCAATATAAATGTTCCTGATTTGCCTTACGAAAAATTAAAAGGCATTGAAGTGACTCGCCTGGGTCATAGGCACAGATGTGATCCACCGGTTAAAACTCAAAATCCACGCGGTAAGGATTACTACTGGATCAGTGGTGTGGGTCAAGGGGATGATGCGGGGCCGGGCACCGACTTTCATGCCATAAGCAATGGCAAAGTCTCTATCACCGCCGTGCAAGTAGACATGACGGGTTATGATGGCAATTCAATTTTACAGGCTCAATTGAGCACACAAGATAGGAGCTGAAATTGTGACACCTTTGCAGTTACAAGGTATCGGCATGACCAGCCAGCGTACTCGAGATCGATTAGTTTCTCGTTTACGTGACCAAGGTATTAAGAATAAAGATGTATTAGATGTAATGGCTAATACGCCTCGGCATATATTCATTGAAGAAGCCTTGAGTCACCGAGCATATGAAGATACAGCTTTGCCCATAGGGTTTGGCCAAACCATCAGTCAGCCTTATATTGTGGCTAAAATGACGGAACTCTTGCTAGAGCTTGGATCGCTAGAAAGTGTATTAGAAATTGGTACTGGTTGCGGCTATCAAACTGCGGTTCTGTCACAATTGGTTGGCCGTGTTTATAGTGTGGAGCGCATTGCGCCTTTACAAGAAAAAGCTAAAAAAACTGCATCATTACTACGAATTAATAATGTGAAGTTTAAGCACTCTGACGGAAATTGGGGCTGGCCTGAAGAGGGGCCGTATGATGCTATCTTATCAGCGGCAGCCCCTGATCACATTCCCCCTGAGTTAGCTGAGCAATTAAAAGTGGGTGGTCGCCTAATTTTACCTGTAGGTGATGATCACAAGCAGGACTTAATTATGGTTACTCGAGAAGAAGACGGGTTCACCAAACGTAAACTAGAACCCGTTATGTTTGTGCCCATGTTATCTGGCACTCAAAAGTAGAGAACAAACTCGTTTAAGGATATGAATGTGATTTGGAATTATTTAAAAGGCATGGCTATGGGAGCCGCTGATATTGTCCCGGGTGTCTCTGGTGGCAGTATCGCGTTGTTAACGGGTATCTATGAACGCTTGATTAACGGCATCAAAAGCATTGGCTTTGATACCATTAAGACATTAAAGGATGTAGGCATTGCTGGTGCGTGGAAGCAAATAGATGGTAACTTTTTACTGACAGTCTTGTTGGGTGCGGCCACTAGCATTTTAATTTTTGCTCGTTTTATCCATTTTTTTCTAGAAGAATACCCCACCCCCACATGGGCATTCTTTCTAGGTCTGGTATTGGCCTGCGTGTTTCATGTGGGGCAGTTAGTGGATAAATGGGATGCTAAGCACATTGTGCTTATGTTTGTGGGTACGGTATTTGTGGGTGGTGTCAGTATGGCTTCAGCCACTGAATTGGCCGTTACGCCAGTTATCTTGTTTTTGAGTGGCGCCTTGGCCATTTGTGCCATGATACTGCCAGGCATTTCCGGCAGCTTTATCATGCTACTTTTAGGGGTATATGGGCAAATTATTGCCGCCATAAAAGGGCTAGACTTGGCTGTATTGGGCATTTTCGCTTTAGGTTGCATTGTCGGAATCATGC
>CAJXIT010000060.1 GCA_913054055.1 uncultured Thalassolituus sp. | reverse complement strand
ACACAGCAGGCACCTATTCACTTTTACCAGATACAAAATCTGTCATGCAGTGCCATCCACGCCCCGAGTATGTGATTGGGCGATCTATGGAATTTCGAGAATTAGATGATTTTGTGCGCACGCTAGATGAGCAGTACGGCGCAATGAATATCGCCGCTGTTGAAATGGGGGTTCAGTATACGCTTGAAGATTACCCTGTGCCCGCTGAGGATGTGACAAGTAAGGAATGGAATAGAGTGGCCGCGAAGAATCGTCGATTAGAGTATGAGCTAACACCATAGTTAGATGGTGTTAAATGGCCGGCCTGTTAGATCGGTTTCTATTTTGTATTCATAAGTGCCAGTCAATAAAAAAACCAGCAATCAATGCTGGTTTTTTTATTGTCTAGAAGAGCAGGCTAGGGTTAGGCGTTTTCGGTTTCTGAAGTGCCCAACACTTTTTCTGCGTTTTCTTCTTGATTAGATTTTGGTGTGCTTAGCATATCAAGCGGGGTTATGTTGATAGCGTGCGTGCCAGTATCGCTTGGCTTTGTATCAAATTCTACTGATTGACCTGCCTTCAGGGTTTTGTAACCTTCAGTTTGAATTGAAGAGTAATGCGCAAATAGATCTTCTTCACCATTTGTTGCTACGATAAAGCCGTAACCCTTGGCGTTATTGAACCATTTCACTTTCCCTGTTTGCATTTTACTTGTACTCCATAGACAGGCTTGTTTTTATTATTTTTGGAACCATATAGGCTAGATATAAGCGCTATGTTGATGATTCCTCAGTTGAAAGTTACATTGTGTTAATCTTTCTGCCTTGTCAAGGGTGAAAGTGGTATTTTTTTAAAGCTAGACGTAAAAAACAACAAGGTACGCAGAATGTTAGAAAATAATCTAACCTTATCTACAGGGGAAGGCCATGATGAGCATGATCATGGTGTAGCGGTAGCACCTGTAAAACCAGAGCTTAAGCGTCCCTCGTTATATCGAGTTGTCATGCTGAATGATGACTTTACGCCAATGGACTTTGTGATAGAGGTCCTGACTCGATATTTCATGATGGATATGGAAAAAGCGGCTCAAATTATGCTTGCTGTTCATACTCAGGGAAGCGCCGTTTGTGGCGTGTTCACTAAAGATATTGCAGAAACCAAGGCGGCCCAAGTCATTGCGTATGCCAAGGAAAATCAGCATCCACTTATGTGTGATGTACAAGAAGTCAGCTAGAGGGAAGATATATGTTAAATCGCGATTTGGAATCAACCCTAAATACGGCATTTAAAGAGGCCCGCTCAAAACTCCACGAATTTATGACGGTAGAACACCTATTGCTGTCACTTACGACGAATGAAGCGGCAAAAGAAGTGCTACTGGCTTGTGGTGCCGAATTAGACCGCTTATCTAAGGACCTTCAGGACTTTGTTGATTCAACCACACCTTTGTTGCCTGAAGATGAAGCCGATCGTGAGACCCAGCCAACTTTAGGCTTTCAGCGCGTGCTACAGCGTGCGGTGTTCCACGTTCAAAGCTCAGGCAAGTCGGAGGTGACGGGAGCCAATGTGCTGGTGGCCATCTTTAGCGAGCAAGAAAGTCAGGCCGTTTATTTCCTTAAACAGCAAAATATTGCTCGTATTGATGTGGTTAATTTTATCAGCCACGGCATTTCAAAGCTTTCTCACGATCAAGAAGAGCCAGAGGCTGAAAGTCTTGATGAAGAAGCAACCCAGGACACAGCTTCAAGTGCTTTAGAAAATTATGCTCAAAACCTTAATAAGCTTGCCAAAGAAGGCAAGATCGATCCGCTAATTGGTCGTGACGAAGAGCTATTGCGCTGTATTCAGATTTTGTCTCGTCGTCGTAAAAACAATCCTTTGTTTGTAGGTGAGTCGGGGGTTGGTAAAACGGCCATCGCTGAGGGGTTGGCAAAGCGCATTGTTGATCAAAAAATCCCTGAAGTCATGAAGGATGCGGTTGTATACAGCTTGGATATGGGGGCATTACTGGCGGGTACTAAGTATCGAGGTGATTTTGAAAAACGCTTTAAGGCGTTATTGGCTGAACTAAAAAAACAGCCTCACTCCATTTTATTCATTGATGAAATCCATACCATTATTGGTGCGGGTGCCGCATCTGGCGGCGTGATGGATGCATCTAATTTGCTTAAGCCCTTGTTAAGTGGTGGTCAATTACGCTGCATGGGGTCGACCACTTTCTCAGAATTTCGAGGCATTTTTGAAAAAGACAGTGCACTGGCCCGTCGCTTTCAAAAAATCGATATCGTTGAGCCAAATGTAGAGGATACCTATAAAATCCTTAAAGGATTGAAGGGGCAGTTTGAAGAGCATCACGGTTTAAAATACACAGATAAAGCACTGCGTGCGGCATCTGAGTTAGCTGATCGTTATATACGTGACCGCAATATGCCTGATAAAGCAATTGATGTGGTGGACGAAGTAGGGGCAGGCCAGCAATTATTGGCACCAAGCAAGCGTAAAAAAGTGATTCAGGTTTCTGATGTTGAAAAAGTTGTAGCAAAAATTGCTCGCATCCCACCAAGAACGGTTAACTCTGATGATAAGAAATCGCTTAAAGATTTAGATAAGAACATGAAGATGATGGTGTATGGTCAAGATCTTGCCATTACTTCTCTTTCAAATGCCATTAAGTTGTCTCGTGCCGGTTTAAAAGCAGCTGAAAAACCAATTGGTTCATTCTTGTTTGCCGGCCCAACGGGTGTTGGTAAAACTGAAGTGAGTCGTCAGTTGGCTCATATTATGGGTATGGAGCTGGTTCGCTTTGATATGTCGGAATATATGGAGGCTCATACGGTTTCGCGCTTGATTGGCGCGCCTCCTGGTTATGTGGGCTACGACCAAGGTGGTTTATTAACTGAAGCGGTAAATAAAACCCCGCACTGTGTATTGCTATTGGATGAAGTTGAGAAGGCGCATCCAGATGTATTTAACTTACTGTTACAGGTAATGGATCACGGTACCTTAACGGATAATAATGGGCGTAAAACAGACTTTAGAAATGTTGTATTGATTATGACCACTAATGCTGGCGCGGAGGCCAGTAGTCGTCGCTCTATTGGATTTAATGAACAAAACCATACTACCGATGCCATGGAAGTGATTCGCAAGTCATTCACACCAGAGTTCCGTAATAGGTTGGATGCCATTATTCAGTTTGATGCGTTAGGTAAAGATGTGATTGGTCATGTGGTTGATAAATTCTTAGCCGAGCTGCAAGCTCAACTGGATGACAAGAAGGTTGTTATCTATGCATCTGATGATGCACGTGATTGGATGGCTGAGCACGGGTATGACCCTCAAATGGGTGCGCGACCTATGGCTCGATTAATTCAAGAGAAGGTTAAAAAGCCTTTAGCTGAAATGATTCTGTTTGGTGAGCTTTCTGATAAAGGTGGCACAGTAAGGGTTGATATTGATGGTGATGAATTATCCCTTGAAGTGATTGAGGATGAATCCGTTAAGGAGAAGGTTAAGGTTTAGACTGGTTTTACTGCCGATGAGGCAGTAACGCGGCTTGTATAAAGCTCTCGCATTTGCGGGAGCTTTTTTTTGGCCTTGTGTTTTTAGTTGGGTTGTTTGTTTTGGCTTAAGATCCCCGATCGCTCATTCCTCGTGTCGAGGATAACGTTGAGATTAGAGTGTCAGATCAGGGGAGGGAGAGGTTGGGGCGAAACAGCTGTCACTCTCGCGAAGGCGGGAGTCTATTGCCAAAGGTTGGGGGTGCGGTGCCCAATAAAAAATAGCACGCATAAAAAAAGCCCCTGAGGGGCTTTTTGATTAGCGACCGCGGTAAGTAATGCGGCCCTTGCTTAGATCGTAAGGCGTTAATTCCACCTTAACTTTATCGCCGGTCAAAATACGGATGTAGTTTTTACGCATTTTGCCTGAAATATGAGCCGTAACAACGTGGCCATTTTCTAATTTAACGCGAAACATTGTGTTTGGAAGGGTATCAATAACCTCGCCGTCCATTTCAATGTGGTCTTCTCTAGACATTCATTCACCTGGGTAACATTAAAAACGGTGCGCATGATGCATGAAATTCAATCAGTTTGCTAGTGTTGCATGCGTATTGAGGCTGAATTTATGCATTTACAGGGTGTGAGGCTCGCTTTGCCTATATTTAGGCTATTTATTTGCGGTTTTGGCCATTAAAAAGCCTAGATATCTTGCTCTGTCATGAGTCGCCACTGTTCGTTTTCCAGTACCTCAAGGGGTGAAAAGCGCTTTTTATAGGACATCTTTCGACTGTCTTTAACCCAGTAACCAAGGTAAATATAAGGCATCTCTTTACTGATGGCGTATCTGCACAACATAAGCACGGCCAATGTCCCGGGGCTAAGCTGTTCAAACTCTGGGTCAAAGTATGTATAAATGGCACTGATGCCGTCATCTAAAAGGTCAATGGCAGTGCATGATACCAGTTGGCCCTCGGGGGTTTTGATTGTAAACAGGCGGCTGAAATCTGTTTGGGTTAGAAGGAAGCTTTTGTATTGCTCTATGGAGGCAGGGAACATGTCGCCATCATGATGGCGACTGTTAATATATTTTTCGTATACATCGTAATGACTGGTTGAGAATATGGGCTTTTCTATGGCCATAACCAGCTCTTTTGCTTTATTCGTGATTCGCTTAAAGCTTTTTTTGTTTAAATCTATTTCATCACAAAGAATTCGGCAGGATTGGCAAGCATTACAATCTGGGCAGTTGGGCCTGTAATAATGATCACCAGAACGCCTAAAACCGATGCGAGATAACCCTGAATATTGATTTAGACTCGGCTCAAAACCTTTGGCTAAAAATACAGAGTTAGCCAGTTTGTTGGGTAGGTAGCTACATGCATAGGGCTCGGCTAAGGTCAGCAGCTGTATTTCGTTGGATTGCGGGTCATCTATATTCGTCATGATACCACTGTGCTTCTGTCTTTTTGTTAAGGCCACTTTTTAGTTGATCATGAAACGCTTGCTTTGAGATTTCATATGCACCAAGACTTTCTAGGTGGTCACTATGCACTTGGCAGTCAATCAGTGTAAAGCCCCATTGAGACAACCTTGAGCATAAAAAGGCAAAGGCTACTTTGCTTGTATTGCTTTGACTTGAGTACATGGACTCGCCAAAAAACACACCGCCAAGGGCTATACCATAAAGGCCTCCCACTAACTCTCCATTAAGCCTGCATTCAACAGAGTGCGCATATCCTTTTAGGTTTAATTGGCAGTAAGCCTCGATCATGTCTTCGCTTATCCAGGTGCCTTCGCTACGAGCTTGGGCACAGTTAACCATGACATTTTCAAACTCTTGGTCAAATGTCACTGTGTATTTATCTTTGCGAATGAGTTTGGCAAGGCTTTTTGAAGGTTTGAATTCAGATGGCTTAATCACGCAGCGTGGGCTGGGTGACCACCATAAAATTGGCTCGCCTTCATTGAACCAGGGGAATATACCTAAGCTGTAAGCGTTTAATAATCGCTCAGCGGAAAGGTCGCCACCAGCAGCCAGTAGGCCATTCGGGTCTGATAATGCCTGGTCTGGGTGAGGAAAAAGGGCTGGATCGTCATCTAACCAGTAAATAGGTAGGCTCATAGTGCATGTTTGCTAGATAAATTTGGCTGACACGATACAATCTATGCCTTATTAATAAATTCTAGGCTAACGTCTAAGTGCTTCAAAATAAAGAAAAAGTTAATGTTGATTGGCAATCGCAATTACAAGAAGTGAGTCGCTTAACCGGTCTGATGGTTTTAGTCTCTTTCGCTGCATTTTTGCTTATCTCATTATCATCATATGATTCAGCCGATCCAGGTTGGCGCCAAAGTCATTCTCTTGCAAGTATTTCAAACTTAGGTGGTCGCTTTGGTGCTTTTTTAGCCGATGCGTTATTTTCCTTTGTGGGTCACATGGCCTACCTAATTGCACTGGTCCCATTGATTCGCTTTGTACAGCGCTACCGTGGACCAAAAGTTATGTACGGATGGCAAGGGTGGAGCTGGCGCTTTATCGGTTTGTTATTTGTTGTACTGTCTGGTGCTGTTTTTTCACATTTATTTGATGCGAGTACTGCCTTGCCTGCAGGGCCGGGCGGTGCACTTGGTGAAGGAATAGCGTTGCCGCTTGCAACTCAGTTTGGTGTGATTGGGGCATCTTTGATTGCCTTTTTGATGATGACTTTAGGTTTAAGCATGAGTGGTGACATTTCATGGTTGGCCACTTTAGATGCCATTGGCGGGGCAACACTGGCGGCCATTGAAAAGCTTAAGGGTAAATTCTCTGCCAATGCTTCTAAACGCACTGCTCATAATACTCATATTAATACCCCATCTTTAGGTGATAAGGCAGAACCTGTTTCACTGCCTGTGATTAATAAATCTAAAGCCAATTCGGTACCAACCAAAGTTAATACCGGCATGGCAGAGGTTGCCATTGAAAAGCCTTTGGCAAAAATTAAAAAGAAGCTAAAAGAACTAGAGCCTGAACTACCTAAGAAAATTAAAATTGAACCTTTCGAAAAGAAATCCAAAGGCAAAGTAAGCGAGCAAGGCTCTTTGTTTGATGCTGGGGAGTTGCCATCACTATCATATTTAAATCGGTCAGAAGGGGATCAAGAAACCGGTTACAGTGCAGAAAACCTAGAAGACATGTCCCGATTACTTGAGCGCAAACTGGCTGACTTTGGGGTTAAAATAGAAGTGGTCTCCGTCAGCCCTGGCCCAGTGATTACTCGTTTTGAAATACAGCCGGCCCCAGGTGTTAAAGCATCTAAGATTACAAACCTTGCCCAGGATCTTGCTCGTTCACTTGCCATGGTCAGTGTTCGTGTGGTCGAAGTCATTCCTGGCAAGTCAGTAATGGGGCTGGAAGTCCCTAACGAAAATCGAGCCATGGTGCATCTTGGTGATGTTTTGGCCTCTCAAGAATTTCAATCAATGAAATCGCCGCTGTCATTAGCGCTTGGGCATGACATTGCGGGGGATCCGGTTACGGCTGATGTGGCTAAAATGCCTCACCTGTTGGTGGCTGGTACAACGGGTTCCGGTAAGTCGGTGGGGGTTAATAGTATGCTGATCAGCATGCTGTATAAATCTACGCCAGATGATGTGCGCATGATCATGGTAGACCCAAAAATGTTGGAGCTTTCAGTATATGACGGCATTCCACACCTGTTGACACCTGTTATTACTGACATGAAAGAAGCGGCTAATGGCTTGCGCTGGTGTGTGGGTGAAATGGAGCGCCGATACAAATTACTGGCCGCATTGGGTGTAAGAAATATTGCCGGTTGCAACAAAAAAGTTTTGGATGCCATTGAAGCAGGCGAACCCATTAAAGATCCTATGTGGAAAGCCGAAGAGAGCTTTGACCCTGAAGCGCCGGATTTAGACAAGCTGCCTTATATTGTTGTGGTTATAGATGAATTTGCTGACATGATAATGGTGGTGGGAAAAAAAGTTGAAGAATTAATTGCGCGTATTGCACAAAAAGCCCGTGCGGCTGGCATTCATCTTATACTGGCTACGCAGCGACCATCTGTCGATATTATCACTGGCTTGATTAAGGCGAACGTGCCAACCCGCATGGCATTTCAGGTAAGCTCTCGAATAGATTCTCGTACCATTATTGATCAAGGGGGTGCTGAGCAATTACTTGGTCATGGTGATATGTTGTATTTACCACCAGGTACATCATTGCCTATTCGTGTTCACGGTGCCTTTATTGATGATGATGAAGTGCATGCCGTGGTAGCCGATTGGAAATCTAAGGGCACACCTGTTTTCATTGATTCAATTACGGATGCTGACGCGGGCGGTGTCATTCCAGGTATGCCGGTTGAATCAGATGACGGCGAGCACGACGCATTATTTGATGAGGCTATTGCCTTTGTCACTGAAACAAGAAAAGTCTCTATTTCTAGTGTGCAGCGCAAATTAAGAATCGGTTACAACCGTGCAGCCAGATTGGTTGAAACCATGGAAGCCGCTGGCGTTGTATCTTCGCCCGGCACCAATGGCAGTCGCGAAGTTTTGGCACCACCACCTGTTTCTCGTTAATATTTTCATAGGTAAGACATGAACCGTTTTTTCATCACATTTATTTGCCTTGTGGCTTTTGCTGGAAATATATTCGCCCAGCAGTCAGAGAAAAGTGACACACAAAAATTATCTTTATTTTTGAAGTCTATGGATGATGTGCAAGCGAATTTTGTGCAGCACACCTTAGATGGCAATCAATCCTTGCTTAATACACAAAAAGGGGTTTTGTTTTTGAGTAAGCCCAATAAATTTAAATGGGAAAGCGCTGCGCCGTACGAACAAATCTTAGTGAGTAATGGCTCCACCTTATGGCAGTACGACCCTGATCTTGAACAAGCAACCATCCAAAAACTGGATGAGCGTTTGTCTTCAACTCCCGTTTTATTACTGTCTGGTGACTATAAAAAACTTTCATCTGAGTATGATGTGTATGGTGAAACACTTCAGGATGAGTCTCATTTTGTATTAATCCCTAAGCGCAATGATGCACTTTTTGATCGCTTAAGACTGGAGTTTAACGGTCAACAAAATTTAACAAGAATGGTAATTAAAGATGAAGTAGGGCAGCAGACCATCATCACATTATCGTCTGTTAAAAAACATCTTAATTTCGATGATTCTATTTTTGAATTCACTGTGCCTGAGGGTACGGATGTCATAGAAACCCGATAATGCAATCCAATCTATTTCAAAATAACGCTGTATATGAGCCACTGGCATCTCGGATGAGACCAAAAAGCTTGGAGGGGTATTTTGGGCAAACGCATTTATTAGAAGAAGGGAAGCCGCTACGTAAAGTCATAGAGGTAGGTCAACTTCACTCTATGATCTTTTGGGGGCCGCCAGGTGTTGGGAAAACCACTCTGGCTAGACTATTGGCAAATTATGCCAAGGCGGAGTTTTTAGCCATCTCAGCAGTAATGGATGGGGTGAAAGAAATACGCGAATGCATTGAGCAAGCAAAGTTTCACCAGCAGCAAGGTAAGGTCTCACTGCTATTTGTTGATGAGGTGCACAGGTTTAATAAATCTCAGCAAGATGCGTTTTTACCCTACGTGGAAAACGGCACGGTTATTTTTATTGGAGCCACCACTGAAAATCCAAGTTTTGAGCTGAATTCGGCTTTATTGTCTAGGGCCAGAGTTTATAAGTTGCGGGGCTTGAATACGCAAAACATTGAAGCCTTGCTAGATTACTCCCTAGGTTACGATAAAGAACTAACAGCCAGCGGACTTACTCTGGAAAATACAGCGAGATCCTTAATTGCCAGTGTGAGTGATGGGGATGCGCGAAAGTCGCTTAACTTACTAGAAATGGCCGCAGACCTTGCAAAAGCTGATGAGCTTACAGTAATCACTGAGGACTTGGTTAAAGAAATCGCCCAAGAGTCTGTTCGCCGCTTTGATAAGGGAGGGGATGTTTTTTATGAGCAAATTTCAGCCCTGCATAAGTCTGTGCGGGGCTCTAGCCCTGATGGGGCCTTATATTGGTATGCGCGAATGCTAGATGGTGGTTGTGATCCTCTATACATTGCAAGGCGTGTAGTAAGGATGGCATCAGAAGATATTGGTAATGCCGACCCAAGGGCACTGGAGATTTCTGTCAACGCTTGGCAAAGCTACGAACGCTTAGGCAGTCCCGAAGGTGAGTTGATTATTGCCCATGCCATAACCTATCTAGCTTGCGCGCCAAAAAGTAATGCTGTTTACAATGCTTTCAACCAAGCCATGGCTTATGTAAAATCCACGCCTAGCTTCGATGTGCCTCTTCATTTACGCAATGCCCCTACAGAGCTAATGAAAGAAGAGGACTATGGGCAAGAGTATCGCTATGCCCATGATGAACCAGAGGCGCATGCCGCTGGAGAGAAGTATTTACCAGAAGAATTACAAAACCAGTCCTTTTATCAACCAACAGATCGAGGGCTAGAGTTAAAGATTTCAAATAAATTAAAGCATTTACAAGAGCTTGATCAAAATAGCCCTTTAAGAAGGTATTCAAAGTAATGGAATATTTAGCGATTGCCCTAGGTGGCGCCTTAGGTGCTGTTGCAAGATTCGCTCTAAGCTCTCACGCAGGACGACTACTGGGAGCAGGCTTTCCTTACGGCACGTTAGCGGTGAATGTCATTGGGTCGTTTATCATGGGTGTTTGTGCTGTTTTGATTGTGGAGCACTTAAAGTCCCTAGGTTATTGGAGAGAGTTTATTATGGTTGGCTTTTTAGGGGCCTTCACCACATTCTCAACTTTCTCTTTAGATGGTTTAAATTTGTTACACAATGGCCAGGTAAGCACTGCCATTATGTATTTTATTATTAGCGTTATTGGTTCGGTTTTGGCCTGCTTTGCAGGCTGGCATTTAACCAAATTTATTTTAATTGGAAATTAGTATGCTGGATATTCGTAAGGTTCGTGAAAACCCAGAGCAGATTGCAACTGCATTAAAGATCAAAGGCTATGACTTTGATGTTAATGCATTTATTGAGTTAGATGCGAAGCGTAAAAGTGCTGATATCACTTCACAAAACTTGCAAGCTGAAAAGAAGAAGGCCTCTAAGCAAATCGGTCTTCTGATTAAAGATGGCATGTCTCCTGACGAAGCCAAGCAAAAGGTAATGTCTGGCATTGAAACTCAATTAAAAGATGCGGTTGAGCAAGCTAAATCTATTCAAGAGAGTATTTCTGATTTATTAATGGCCATGCCTAATATCCCTGATGAATCTGTTCCTGCAGGTAAGGATGAGGACGATAACGTTGAAGTTCGTACATGGGGCGAGCCAACAGAATTGTCTTTTGAGCCAAAGGATCATGTGGACCTTGGGCAATTGATTGGTGAGCTTAATTTTGAATTGGCTGCAAAAATCACAGGTTCCCGCTTTGCGGTCATGCAGGGGCAATTGGCACGTATGCATCGTGCATTAATTCAACTAATGCTTAATACACACACAGATGAGCATGGGTATGATGAAGTTTATGTACCGTACATGGTTAATGCTGATTCCTTAAAGGGCACTGGTCAGCTACCTAAGTTTGAAGAAGACTTATTTAAAATTCCATTTAACGATACACACTATTATTTAATTCCTACCGCAGAAGTGCCTGTCACTAATATCGTAAGAGATGAAATTATTGATGCAGGTAAACTGCCAATGAAATTTGCTTGTCACACCCCTTGCTTTAGAAGTGAGGCGGGTAGTTATGGCAGAGATACTCGCGGAATGATTCGTCAGCATCAATTTGAAAAAGTTGAATTGGTTCAAATGGTTGAGCCGTCAAAAAGCGATGAAGCCCTTGAGCAATTAACCTCGCATGCCGAAACGATTTTGCAAAAACTTGAGCTACCTTATCGCATGGTTAAGTTATGCGGTGGTGACCTAGGATTTTCAGCCGCAATCACTTATGACCTAGAAGTGTGGCTGCCAGGACAACAGAAATTTCGCGAAATTTCATCGTGTTCAAGTTTCAGAGATTACCAAGCGCGCAGAATGCAGGCACGCTGGAGAAATCCTGAAACAGGTAAGCCAGAGCTGCTTCATACCATTAACGGATCTGGATTAGCGGTTGGTCGCACCCTAGTTGCTGTAATGGAAAACTATCAGCAAGAAGATGGGCGCATTAAAGTACCAGAAGCACTTAAGCCTTATATGAATAACTTGGAATTTTTAGGCTAATGGAATTTTTACCGTTATTTTTCGACTTAAAGTCTAAGCCTGTGCTGATCGTGGGCGGCGGTGCAGTTGCCTTACGCAAAGCAAGATTACTTAATCAGGCGGGCGCTGTTTTAACGATAGTCTCTAAGCAGATTATTCCAGACCTTAAAGCTTTAATAGAATCCAATAGCGGTCATTTAGTCAAAGAAAACTACAGTGGGCAAGTTAGCCAGGGGTTCGCCCTGGCGATTGCTGCTACTGACAATCAAGATGTCAATATTCTGGTTTCTCAAGATGCAAAAAGCGCCAACATCCCTGTCAATGTTGTAGATAATCCTGATCTGTGTACGTTTATTTTTCCTGCTATTGTTGATCGCTCACCAGTAATAGCGGCCGTTAGTTCGGGGGGCAGTTCTCCTGTTTTAGCGAGGCTTCTAAGGGCTAAATTAGAAACTGTAATACCGGCTTCTTATGGGCGCCTATCATTACTGGCTGAAAAATACCGCGATCAAGTGAAAGCCAAGTTTGACCATATTAATTTGCGAAGAGGCTTTTGGGAAAAAGTGCTTGGAGGCATGGTTGCAGATTTGGTTTTTGCAGGAAAAGAAAAAGAAGCTGAAGAGCTATTGCAGCAAGAGCTTGATTCAAATCGCCAGCATAAGCGCGAACTGGGAGAGGTATATCTTGTGGGAGCAGGCCCTGGCGATCCCGATCTATTAACATTTAAAGCTTTACGACTTATGCAGCAAGGGGACGTTGTTCTTTACGATCGCTTGGTTAGTCAAGGGATTTTAGACTTATGTCGTCGCGATGCCGATATGGTATATGTGGGCAAAGCAAGGTCTGATCATGCAGTGCCACAAGAGGGTATCAATGATTTACTGGTGAAGTACGCCAAGCAAGGTAAACGAGTATTGCGCTTAAAAGGTGGTGATCCTTTTATCTTCGGCCGTGGTGGTGAAGAAATAGAAGAACTTTCAGAGGCAGGCATTCCGTTTCAGGTGGTACCAGGCATTACCGCAGCAGCAGGGTGTTCAAGCTATTCAGGCATTCCGCTCACACACAGAGATCATGCTCAATCAGTACGATTTATTACCGGCCATCTAAAGAATGGCACAACGAATTTACCCTGGTCAGAGCTGGCCGTGGATAATCAAACTATCGTTTTTTACATGGGACTGATGGGTTTGCCTGTGATTTGTGAGCAGCTCATCGCCCACGGCATGGCTGAAAGTACACCCATTGCATTGGTACAGAAAGGCACCACAAGAGACCAGAAAGTGGTGATTGCCACCTTGAGCACTATGGTGGAAACCCTCAAAACGGACCCTGTATCCGCACCCACTTTAATTATTGTGGGTAAGGTTGTTAGCCTTCACAATAAATTAAACTGGTTTAATCCTGCCATTTAGCAAACATCCTGCTTATGGGTTAGACCCT
>CAJXIT010000059.1 GCA_913054055.1 uncultured Thalassolituus sp. | reverse complement strand
GCTGGCGGGTGGGCGTAAAACCTATCAGTGGTTGGATAGAGTGGGGGCTAGGGATGTGGATTTTAGTGCTGAGACAGAAGCCTTTGCCAATATCAATACGCAAGAAGATATGGCATCTCTATAATCCCTCAGCGGGATAAAGGCTATTCAAAATAGGTTTTTAAGCCCGCTAAGTTATTTTGATCAGCCTTTACACGAATCTTCAAATAAATGCCGTGGGCACTGTAGCCTGCCTCATCAAAGTCACTGTCATCAAATCCTGCAAAGTTATAGCCAAAGCTCACCCAGGTATTTTCCGCAGGAATTAACCCTATGCTTAGTCCTAAGCTGTGACGGCTGGAGTCCAATTCATAATCGTATAAACGTTGTGCTTGCACTCCCCAGTCCCAGCGCTTGGTAATATGGTGGCGAATTTGAGTACCAATTAAATCAATGACACCACTGTAATCAATGGCATCAATGGTTTCGTCCACATATTTTAAACCGTACTGAAGACTTACTTGCGTATCGTTCCAGCGCATATTCAAATGGGTATTATTGAGTAGGCGAATACTGGTTAGTGTGCCACTTGTATTGGTTTGATCTTCTTCAATATATTTCGATTGGTTTAGCCAAGCTAAACCAAATTCAAGTGGGCGTAAGCCAATGTTGAATTCAACTTGTTTGAATTCAGTTTCACTGTCTTGACCATTGTCTAAGCGGTATTCACCGTTGACACCCATGGCTAAGCCAAGTCCAATAGGGCGATACAATCCAGTGATGCCATTCCATTTTCGGTTTAAATCACTTTCGCGGTACTCAATGCGATTGGTCCACTGCCATGTTGGGCTACGGTAGCCCCAGCCAGTGGATAGCGCGTAGAAGTCCTCTGAATTGCTCAACACTTGTGTTTGATCATTAATCGAGTTTTGAAGATCTTGTGCTTGGTCATAACCAAAACTGATTTGCCAGTTTTCATCTAAATTAATTTCTTGATTTAAACCGTGCACTGCAAATAAACGCGTACCATCTTTACTCTGCTGCTCTTCAACACTATTGCTGACTTGCATACCTTGCCACGGCTTGGCTCTTAATCCGATTACGCTGCGTTGCGGAGCATCTTGTTCAAAGCCCGTTTCAAAAATACCAAATAATGTAACGGCTTCATTTAAACGATAATCACTGCTCAGTCTTAATAAATCATAAACATCATCAGTTTGCTTAATATTTATTTCAGCATCGGCATTGAGCAATAATTTACCATTTAGCATGGTGTAGGAGTGGCCAGCTAATAATTGCTGTACAGTTTGAGTATCCCCTGTTGCACTGCTGTTATCTTGGGTGCGCAAACCTAAATGGTAACGCCCTAATTCATATTCGCTATTCAGTTTTACTTCGGCCAACGTTTGGCGCTGATCATTACCCAGGGTATTTTGATCAGAAAGTAGGGCGTTTAAATACTGCTGAGAAGTAAAATAGTAAGTGGTTTCAATGGACGCTTTTTCAGTAGAGCTTTCACTGTCATTTAATTGATCTAATCCAAAACCGGCTTGTTGGGTTCGGATATAGGCTTTGGTTTGTAGCTGTTCTCCACGGTAATCTAAGCTAACGTAGTTTGCAGAAGCTTGGGTGTTCACGCCATTGCTGGTGTTATCAGTTGAAGCCGCTTCAGCTTTTATTTCTAACGCATCGGACAGTTTCAAACGAAAATCTATGGCGTTTAACGTTTTTGCATCGGCCCCTAACTCTTCGCTGATTAAGGTGGTGCCCACTTCTAAGCGTTTATCTAACACATGCACTGCAGCGCGACCACCATAAGTGATGTCATTGGCGCTGGCGTCTTGGGTTTCGTAGCGGGCAATAATGAATCTAGGGTTTAAGCTTTCATCCGTACTTTGTATTGGGGCCTTAAAGAAGATGGTGCCATCAATGTAATCAATGCTGTAGTCACTGTCTTTTGCCAGTTCAACTTCACTTAAGATGACTTCGCTTCTAAAGCGATCACGTACTTGAATGCTGATGGTTTCACTTTGAATTAAAATATCTTGGTTTGATAGCTTGTATAAACCAGATGTGCCATCACCTTGTATTTCATCACGAACAAACTTTTGTGCGGATTCGGTAACAAAGGCATTAAAGCTAACCAAGTCTCCTTGGAATACTGATTGAATACCATGGAATTTTCTTAAGTACTTACTCAGTTCAGTATGGTTGAGGTCTGTGCTGTAATCGCCAAACACGGTATAGAAGCGCTCTTTTTCTATTCGTAAATACAGCTTGCCTTCCATTGAGGCATCCAGTTTTTGCTGACTGTTATCACCATAAAGTGTGTAGTACTGGTTAGGATCTAATAACTTCTCAAAAGGGGATGTTTTTCCTTTGGCACTGTCATAGGCTGCGGTTAATAACCAATCACCTAATATTTGGCCTTTTGCAAATAATGCTAGGCGACCGTCAGTGTAGAAACCATCATGCTGATCGTGAGATTTAGCATTTTCTATATGGCCACTAATATCTTGATAACCAATGGTACCTTCGCCTAACGCGATTAGCATCCAGTCTCGATTTTGCGGTTTCAGCCAAACACGAATTTCTTCTTCTTTTCCGTTAGCAAGGGGAAAGCGAATCACCGCTTCACCGGCTTGTGTGGTGGGCTCTAAGGTAATGTAAGCGATGCCCTCTGCACTGATTTCGTAATTAGGTTTGAAATCATTGCGATTAATTTGAGCTTCGTTTTTATTTGGGTCTAATGGGTAATAAGGGCTATCAACGGTGAATTCACCCTGTAATCCGTCACGTACTGTGTAGCCATCTTTATCAAATAATTGCACGGCAATCACAGGGGCAATCACACCATCGGCAACGGCTTTGGTTTCGTCTTCAACCAATTTCACTTTAGTGGGTGTGCCAGCGTAATGCAGTTCAAAAATTTTACGGTCAACTACGTTGTCATCTTTATCTAATAAAGAGGCTTCAAATACGTTATTGCCTTCTTTCAAATCTACACCTGACCATAAGCTCACAGCGGATTTGTTGGGTGTGTATTTTTCACGGCCTGCAAAGTTTAATTCGCTGACAGGGGCATCATTCAGTTTTAGCTGAATGCGTTGGCCATTTTCATGTTTAATAGCCACCTTAGTAGACGGGATATTAGGCAAGTAACCTTTACTAGGCCACAACCATTCAAACTTCGAATTAGTTTGTGCTAAAAATGCTTTATCAAATTCAGGCATGGTCACTACATTACGTACAGGACCGGATGCCGTGGCTTCAATCGGGAAGTCAAATCCACCAGGCGCTACGCCCATTGTGGATACAAGTTGGTTTCCAGAATCCGCTTTTGCCACGCTCATGCCATTTTTAGCCGCAAGAATATTTACTTCCACTCGTCGGTTTTTTGCACGGTTTTCACTGCTGCTATTTCTCGCTAATGGTTTGCCTGCACCGTAACCTGAAATACTCACTTGCTCGGGCAATAAACTTAATTGTTCAGCTAGATAATTTGCCGCACTGCGCGCACGGGCCATGGACAGTGCTTTATTGTCTTGGAAGATATGACGGCTGCGACGTGCGATTGGCACGTTATCGGTGTGACCCGCCACTTCAATGTATAAATCCTCTAAGCCTTTTAATTTATTTAGTACGGGTACTAGAGCTTGTTTATCTGCATCTGTTAGCTCTGGATTAAACGATGCAAACTTTGGCGCTTCTTCTGGTTTATGGGTTCTTTTATCCGCTGGCACAATGGCTAATAGTGCAGAGGTAAGTGCAACGGGGGTGCGTTGATTGTTTTGGCTTGGGGCATTAAACATAGCAATAGAGCGGGTGGCCAATTCGCCTGCTTTGGCATCCTTGGTGATCCAGCCTTCAAACTCTAAAAGATGCTGCCAGTTTTTACCTGGGTCATTCAGTGTGAACAATAGGGTTTGCGCATCATACTGCTTTGGTTCAGCGATTGTCGCCCCATCAAATAATGCACTGCCTGCTTTGTATTGAACGCCTTCGGGTAACATGACCATGGCGCGCAGCTTTTTCAGGATCACTTCCGTGCCGCTTAAATCCAAGCGATATAGAATTTTTTGTTTAACCGGGGTTTCAAAAGTTTGTACTTCTTTTTCGTTAAGTTGTACTACTCGGCTACTTAAGCGTTGCGTGACCTCACCTAGGCTTGGTGGCTTAAGTTTTACCACAAAATCACTGCGCCACATGGTGCCTTTTGCAAGGTCAACAAATTGGCTGAACTCACGGCCTGCATGGGTGCCATAATTATCACAGGCAACTAAGTCTAAGTATTTTGGAAGGGTGTCGGTATCCAGTTGCACAACGTGGCTCCCTGGTTCTTGTCCTTCAATGTGCCACATGCCATCTTCATCGGTGACCACATAGGTGCCGTTTTCTAAATAGATACGTACGCCACTGATGCCTTCTTGTTCAACGTTACCTTCACAGTCACCAATATATACTCGACCAAATAAGCGGGCGCTTTCGCTGAATAAATCTTCTGTAATCTCTGTATGGGTTACGGCCACATTACTGACCAAGATCCCTTCACCCACGACATCTTCTTGGTCTGTGATCCATGCGCTGTTGGTGGCTTGGCCAATGGGGGTATTCACCGAAATTCTTGCCACATAATTCAGTGTGAAATTTTCTTCTACTGCTATGTTGGCAAAGGTAAAGGTTAAACCACGTCCATCACTTTCTATAACAGGATCCCCAATGGTGATGCCATCCACGCTGGCACTGCCAGGCACATAGCGGAAGCCTTGAGGCAGTTGGTCGTTTAAATGCACATTGGTGCCCGGAATTTCAGAATTAGCCACATTGATGCTGTAACGAATCAATTCACCCATACCGGCGCTGGATTTATTACTGGTTTTTGTTAATAAAACATTGTTGTCTTTAGGGTCTAGCGGCACATCTAAACGGAATGTTATGCCAGATGTGAATGCTAAGGCGCGACTGCCTTGTTCATCTAAGTTAAATGGGCCGTTAGGTAGGGCATTAATTTGCTCCAAAGATTTATCAGTAGAGATAGGGTAGTCATGGTAAGCGCTGGCACCCACTTGAACACGATAATCGCCGCCTGCTAAAACAGGGAAAGAAAATCCACCATACGGGAAGGTATAGGTATTGCCTTTGCTGTCTTGTACGGTGCCGCCCGTTGTGACTGGGTTAGGGAATATCCCCCCTTCGTCACTTAATATATCAGCGGGTAGGTCTGTGTTGGCATCGATTAAAGTCACTTCGATACCGTTTACATATTCACCGGAATCCGCGTTAACCACATAACTATTTGGATCAAATAACGCACCAGCCTTCACTAGGTCGCTGACATCAAATTGGTCTTGATAGCTTGCCTGCATGGAGCTGTCATTGGTCACAGAGAGTTCACAGTTGTACGGTGTTGCACCTACAACATTTACATCCACACTTTGTACATAGCCAGTGAATAAACCTGAGCTGATGTCGGTTTCAGTTAACTGAATGGTTTCTTGATCGTTACCATTGTCACTTAAAATGGTGACAATAATTTTTTCTACTTGTGTGGGGTCTTGGTTTTGATCCAGATCTTGCAAGTGAACAAAAATGGCATCGCCTACTTTGAAATATTCATCGCTGGCTAAACTTAACGTGCCAGGTAAGGCCAGGGTATTGCCTTGGTAATCAACCGGTGCGGCTTGCGCCACTAACGTGTTGGCACTGGCGTCGGTGGCACATTGTCCATCTTGCACAGGGAAAGAACCGTTGATGGGCACGCCACCAGAACTTGCTGTTGTTCGAGCGCTACCACCTGTAAAGTGACTAGACATCGAGCGGGCATTTGAAGCATCAAAGCCTGATGATTGGCTAGCCCCAGCATTACCTGATGCGGCTTGTGCCGCTTGCAGCTGGCCTGAGAAATCAATGCTATTGTGCATTAAGGTTATGATGGCGGGTGTGCCAGCACCCGATGAGTCTCGTGCCGTTATAAAGTCAGTGGCATCATCATCTTGATATGTTTGTCCACGAAAATCTAAGCTGATGTAAGCCGTATTGGCAACGGTGGTATTGGGAGCCGTCACCGCCAACGTGTCATTGGAATACAATAGTGATTGAGAAAAGACACTTGCTAAAGCAAAGCCAAAAACACCGCCCAACTTACCTTTTTTATTTAAGGTAGCCGGTGCAGTGGTTTTGGTTTTGCCTTGACTCAAAACGCGTGAGGCGTTTTGAGTTAGGTCAGCACAAACAGAAGTCTGTGCTATTTTTTTACTACTGAGCGTCATTGATTATTGTACGATAGCTGTAAAAGTAATCACTGCCGTTTCAGTCGCAGGTAACGTTTCAATGTTTACTTGCAGTGCTGTTGCAGAGCTGTTGTTCACATTGTATGTCACTGTGTCATATACGTAGGTGCCTGTTTGAGCTGTGCCATCAACAGTAACTGCAACATTTGCTAATGTGCTTTCTGTAGCTGGAAGTGTATGAGCATATACTAGGTGATCAGCATCTGTTGTAGTGCTCACATTTACAGTAGTAATTGTGTATTCAACTAATGCCCCTGGGATAGCTTTAGGGGTGTAAGTTGCAGGAGCATTTGTTGCACTACATGTGTAAACAGTGCCAACAACGTAACCAGTATTGTCATCATTACAGATTGGGTCATTTAATACTTTCACTGTAATGCCTGGACCGCCAGCACCACTTCCATCTTCAAGAGATGCAGTTGCAATGTCAGTTGACGCTAAAACAGTGATTACACCGTTGTAAATAGGGCTGTCAGTTGTTGCATCTTCAGCAAAAACATTTAACTCTGCGCCATCAATGTTAGCAGCATCATTTTTATCTGTTGCTACGTCTGCAGTGATTGCAGTACCGTCAGATTCAATTGCTGTGGCTGTTGCAAGGATGTTGAATGTATCGCCATCAGCAATATTTGCTGGAGCTGTTGTTTGTGTAGGGAAAGTAAATTGTGCTGTGAAACTAACATCACCATCAACAGGTACCGTAATTTCATCAGTTGCTAAAGTCGATGTACCATTATGCTGAGTGGTAATCGCGTAAGTCACGGTTGGAATTGTAATGTTTGTACTGGTGGAAGCACTGGTATTTTCAAGTGCTAACTTGAACCTTTGCTCTTTATTACCTTCGTTAACTAGACGGAAAGTATAAGTTTCAGTTGCACCAGGAGCTGTTGTGTTTGCTGCAGGTGTGTTGTTAGCCAGCGTCATGTCGATTTTATTATCAACACGAAATGTTGTGTCATCTGTTAACTGTACTTGAGTCGCTCCGCTAACTTTAAAATCTAAAGTCACAGCGTTAGTAATATCAGTTCCCGCAACGGTGCCCAGAGCCATTGTATGGCTGCTGAACCCTAATGTTGCCGTAGCGGCTAGGGCCATTAGTTTATTATTTAATTTCATTGGTTTCTCCCGAGAAATTATTTTTAGTTTTATGTGATTTGTTTATGCTTTCAATACAACTAATTTTAAAAGCGTTAATGGTTCGTAAGTTATTTTACTTGTACTACATACTGTACTGAGCCAGATTCACCACTGGCTAAAGCCTTAGTGAGTGTCCAGCGTACATGGGTATAATCCTTTGCGTTTGCAGGCATCTTTTTGCCATCCTTTTCAATAAACAGTTCATTTGGCTGCCCGAAGTCGTTGCCTGCATTCACTGAGTATTCAATTTTTGTGTTTGCGCCACGTGCGCTATCTGCTACATAAAGTGTGTTTTCTGGCACAGGGTTATTTAAAACAATATTGTCAGCCGGCTCGGTACCGTTGTTTTTAAATGAAATACGGTAGCCAACTTTATCCCCAGGAATAATGTTGTCTGCGTTAACCCATTCAATTCTGCTTTTGCCATTGTCTTTTTGGACTTCAATGACTTCAAACATTTTTGTTGTTAATTCAACCTGTGCAAAAGAAAGGCTGGGAACTAAAAACAATAATGCGGTTAGCTTTTTCATATTGCCTCCTGTTATTGGATGATGGTTGTAAAGCGTATGAATTGTTGAACGGCCGGTGTGACGACGGTCAAATCAGGCAATGCAACTTTAATGGTGTTATTTACTTCATTGTATTCTGCTAGGTCGCCATCTACTGCTGCAGTGTAATCGCCTGAGCCAACAAGGGTTATCATGCCGCTCGCGCCATTTTTTAAACGTAATTCAGCGGGAAGTGGATCGGTAATGACTATATTAGTGGCATCTCCGCCAGCCCCTTCAATGGTAACGGTAAGCTGATAAGTGACCTCAGAGCCTGTTCGGGCAATGTCGCCTCCATCCGTGTCTAATATGGATAGGATTTCTTGTTCAATGCTGACACTGATTAATGGGTTATCAATAATAAAAGCGGCTGACGCTTTAGAATTTGATGGGGATGAACCGTAAATCGCATCCACTCCAGAAGCATTGCCATCAGTGATAACATCGCCGTATGTCGGCAAAGACCCGCTGCCTTCAAACGTTTTTGCCAGGGCATCTAATTGAACGTCAGCTTGTTCATTAGCGGCTAGGCCATTTGGAAAGTTTAATGAAACAGCCCATACATTTATGGATTCATCAGGGGCTAATACTGGAGCAGACGCATTATCGTAGAGGGTATCTACCAAGCTGTTAAAACGGCCGCCATCAGAAGTATCGGTATCGATATAGATTTGATCGAAATTGACGCCGATATCAAAGTCATCACCGGTTAGGTCACTTTGAGTTAAAGCAAATGCTTCATCGCTATTGCCGTTATTGGTAATTTGGAATAGCAGGGCGGCCTGAGATGCGCCAACGGGCACCAATACTGAATTGCCGGCGTCTTGAGATTGCACCAGAACATTAATGAGTTCTTGAACTTTAATGGATGCTTCTTGAGATTGTGTGGAAAGGGTGTTGCCAGCAACTGTGTAATCCAACGATGCTCTGTTTTTGATGAGAGTACCTGCTGGTGTGCCTAATCCATGACTAAGGTGGGATAAAAGGGTCATGCATACAGTTATGCAAGCCCAAAAGCTTGTACGGCGCATTCCCCCAATTTTATCCATTCTTATCATATCCATTACTTTATTTTCACTTTATAAGTGAGGCCAAACTTAGGCTCGTCTGTGGAGCCTTTTGCTTGATTGTTAAATTCTCCGTCTAGCTTTACCCGAATATAGCGGATGGCTGAGTCGTAATCGCTGCTGTCGTCAGGCTCATAGCTGAAATCTTTATCCGCTTGCGCGAACCAAACATCGTCATTGTTATCTTTTATGCTTGCGAAATTTAGGCTTAAACCACTTTCATTTGGTGTTGTTCCGGTTAAAAAACAAACAGGTCCGTTGTTGTTGTTTGTCAATGTTAATTCTGGATCCAAATTATCGCAGCTTAGATGACTAATATAAAGTTCTGAGTTTTCAGGGATTTCATCTTCTAAAATGATGGACCCATCATCGCTTTTTCCGCGGCCCGTATTGATAGCCTTGATTGTATAGAGGATTTCAGCTTCGGGTATGGCTTTAGGATTAGCGGTGCCATTAATGGGATCGCTGCTCACTTTAACGCTTTTGTTTAATGTGATGTTTGGAAGAAATGGAATTACCTGAAATGTGCTGGTACTGGTGTGGATCACTTGCTCAGCAGCCGCTTCATTACCTTCGTAAGCTGTAATTTCAATTTGCCACCAGCCGATGGATTCGTCATCCGTTAACTCGATGACTTTTTCAAAGGTTTTCACGGATGTGCTTAGGTCATCACTGCTATCATCGATGGCGTTCATGGTGTTGTTGTTATCATTTGTGCCGCCAGTGATGGTGTCGGCTGTAAAATCATAAGTGGTGGCGTCTGCGCGTTTGATTGATATGGTTGCATCGGTAATATCAAACGCCCCAAAAGGGTCTGAGATTTCTGCGCGTATTGAAAGTTGGGTGTCGGGTTGGCTGCTGCTAATAATTTGTGCGCCACTGTCGTCCACAAAGTCTGAATTGCCGTCTTGAAAAGCTTGATCCCACACATAGATATGATCCACATTGATGACGGTGGCCGAATTTAAAATAACCTGAGAGTAGAAACTGCCATTTAAATCGTGAATTTCGATTTGAGCGTATTGGTTCGCATTGTTATTGTCAGAGGTGTTGTTCACTTGTAAATAGATACTGCTACCTGCTGGAATGGTCAGGTCAGCAGGTAGGTTTAGGTCGGCCGTTTTATCGTAGATGGTATTAATACGATAGTTTGCATAAGCAATGGTGCCAGTGGCGATGGTGACATTTGGATTGCTACCCGTGTTGTCATTGTAATACAGGGTAAGGTCTAACTGAGTTTCTCTTGCCCCTGTACGGTAGCCTTCAACAGCTAGATTGGTTCGAATATCACCTGCTGATAACGTCAGACTGGATTGTAAAACAGGGCTGATTGACCACGTCAATGAATCGCCATGGTTGAATAAGCGTTCGCTGTCGGTGGCGGGTATGAGGCGAGACAATGTCGAATTGCTCAAATATAAAGGCTTATTACCGCTGGCGGGCGTATTGTCGGATAGTGTCACCTTTAAATCATTGGAAATGATATCCCATTGATTGGCGTTGATGGTGATGGTTGCAGTATTTTGCAGTGGCGTGTCATCAGCGGCGTCATTGGCCACTTTCGCTTCAATTTGAATGTCTAAGGTGGCACCTGCAGATAGACTGATATTTCGAAGGTCTATGAATCCCGTTCCGTTTGTTCCGCCTGTGCTTTGGCTAAAATCTTGTGAGCCTGAAGGCAGGGTGCTGACAATTGAATAAGATTCAATGTTTGTAGGCATGTTGTCTGTAATCTGAACCCCTGTTAAATCGTAATCTTCAGCGTCATCAAGCGTGATGGTGTAGCGAATGGTTTCCCCTGGTAGAACCCAGTCTCCATTTAAATCTTCAGCCAGTTTACTTGAGGCACTTAAGTCAGGTTTCACAACGGTAATGTTGCCAGTGTCTACTAGCCAAGCATCTGATTGATATTGAATGCTTGCTGTATTTTGCAAAGAGGCCTCATTTAAAGCATCTGTATCTACGGTCACTTCTAAAATAATGGTTTGAGTGCTGCCAGCTCCTGTTCCCGCGGCAAGACTGATTCCACTAAAGGTAAGCGTACCTTCACCATTTGCCCCGCCCGCTGTAAACGTAGGTGTAACGGGTGCGCTTACTACTGTGTAGGCGGAGATATTAGCAGGTAGGTCATCCGTTACCGTGATATTGCTTGCAGCAAGGTCGCTGGCATCATCAATCGTGATGGTGTATTGCAAGGTATCGCCACCTAAAATTAAATCTCCACTTAAATTTGTGTAGGTTTTACTAGAAGCCGAAAGATCAACGGTGGCAATGTTCGTAATAGGCGTGCTGGCGGACCAAACATCATTGGTTTGCTGGTTATCGAAGATATCGTATGGCGCTTGGTCGTGATCTACGGTGACGGTTAAGTCTGCATTATTGCCCGGCGCATTGGCCACATCAAAACTCAACGTTAAATAATCACTCCAACCTGAGCGTAATTTATTTTGGTAGGTACATTCCAGAAGTGGGCTGCCAGAAGGGCTGGTGCTGTTAGTACAAACCCAATCGGAATCTGAAACCGAGCCATTAAAATTGAGGTTGTCTTCTAGCTCAATTGAAACACGAACCGAATCTGTGGGAACGTCGTTGGGCCCGTTATTGGTAATGGTAAATGTTTTGTTTACAGTGTTGCTTTCTAGCCACGCGCTAGGTGTTGATGATGTTACTGATAAATCGGCCACCGGAATGTTTGAAACACTCATGATTTCTGCGCTGAGTAATACACCGTCTTGCCCAGCGCTGTATGTGGTGCTTACTTGCGTATCACCTTGGTTTAAATAGGCAGAAATATCGTATTCATCGATATCGACTCCGTAAGTGGTCAGTCCACCTTGGGTATTTGAGAATGAATCAAACGGTTGGGATCCGAGCGCGTTGCCTTCAAATGTTAAAAATTCGCTGTTTCCCCCTAAACTGTCATCACCTTCCCAAGTGATATGAGCGTGTTTGCCGTTGGGGTTGCTTGGCAGTTGAAAGTTATCAGGGTTAAGGGTCAAAGAGTTGTATCGAAAATATTCAAACCCTTCAAACAAGTTTAATACTCTGAAGTCTTCGGCATCATCTTCATAAATCACCATTAATGCCCAGCCACCTAGTGTTACCTGGGTATTACAGTGTGCTTGGGTGCTGTAAATGGTTAATCCAGACATGGTGTAGTTGGCGTTTCGGCTTGTGCTCACTAGAGTCGTGACATCAGCTACCGCATTGGTGAAGTACCATTGGCCCGTATAATGGCTATAAGTGCGGTCAGCGTTAATCGTTTGCCCATTAAAGATAACCTGATCATCCGCTGTCGCGTTTGAAGAGGAAGCAGCCCAGTAAAGGTAGGCTCTTTCGATGGTTGCATTGGTCGGAATGGAATCCATTCGGTTGGACGCGCTTGTGCCATATGTACAGGCGCTGACACTATTTGGTGTGGTTCGAAAAGATGCGCCAGTTAGCTCAAACGACAAATTGCCAGCATAGCTTTCCCTTAAAGAAACAGCCGTGCCAGCAAGCGCATTTGATGTCATGACACACCCAAGAAGGATCATCAGTCCTAACTGCCAGATTTGCAGTAATCCTCTGTTTTTATTCAGAAGTTTCTAGCCGTGAATAAGCGCGGATAAAATCAAGCGTTTACGCGTCTCATACAATGTTATTAGTCTGTAAGGGGATGTTATTTGCACGACTGAGATTAGTCAAGAATGTGACATAGGTCTCATTATCGGACCGGGTATCTTATGTAAGCCCTTCATTTTATTAGGAATTACAATTGGGGCACAAACCGACCCTTTATGTCATGAATGTGTATATTTAAGAGACAATCAAACATCTAAATGACTTACTGTTTTATTTTTACAGTTAATTTAAGGTGAAGGAGTTTAATATTGCATTGATATATCAAAATGTTATTTTTTGTAACATTTTAGTGCTTTTGCTTAATAAGAGCTGGGCGGAGCTTTGACGTAAATTGGTGAATTAATGTTCATATATTACAAGGTGGTAATATATTGACCGCTGGTTGTTTTATGTACGTTTTATGGGTTGTATCAGGATGCTTTTAGAGGGTGTTCAAGGGAGATATGGAAAATTAGATAGAGAGATTGTGGGGTATTACCTTTTTGGGATGCTTGGTTGCTGGAGTCCGAGGATAAGAGCATAAAACCGACAATGTGGGTTCTTAAAACGAAAATAGCGAATACCTTGCGATATTGGTTTTTAGAATGCTTGGTTGCGGGAGCCCAAAGATAAGAGTACAAACCGGCAGTGTGGGTTCTTAAAACGAAAAAAGCCAATATCTTGCGATATTGGCTTTAATCTAAAACT
>CAJXIT010000058.1 GCA_913054055.1 uncultured Thalassolituus sp. | reverse complement strand
GCATACGAGATAAGGCCACGTGACTGGAGTTCAGACGTGTGCTCTTCCGATCTGGCTAAACGAGACTGCAAGCCTTGGGAAAGCATGGCAAGTGTATGCAAATAATCTTGCGAGGCAGGCAATTGCGCTTCTAACCATTCAAGCTGCTCTTTTCTTAATGCTGGGTCTTTATTCAATAATAAATACAGCAGCATGGCTTTTGCGTTATTAGCATTGTGCAGGGCGCGCTTATATTCCACAGGAAACTGGTCGTGCAAACTCATGGCATAATCTAAATTAGCCGCGGCCATGGTGCCCACCACATCATGTAAATGACCCGTGCCAGCTAACTGCATCACCGCCACATCTGGGCTGTACATATTGCGTGTGGTTTGTACCTGCTCTTGTTTTTCTGCACTGCGTTTTTCTTCCCGCTCAGCTTTGCGTTCACGGGCTTCAAATCGTTTTATAAAAGTATCATCAATGGTATTGATGCGATCCTCTAACGGTGGGTGCGACGCAAACCATGAGGCTTTCTTCGATGGGCTTATGCACATGTGGCTAAGCTCTTCTGAGCGTGCATTATTTAATAGGCCTTGATTAGCATTGGTTCGAATCACATTAAGCGCACTGGCCAAACCGTCAGGGTTACGAGTAAATTGCACTGACGAGGCATCTGCAAGATATTCACGCTTGCGACTCACTGACGAGCGAATTAATCGCCCGCATAAGGTACCAATGAAACCAATGATAATTAAAGGGATACCAATAGAGGCGGCCTGCTGTGATGACTTGCTAGAGGCGCTATAAGAACGACGGCGATATCCCATGCCCGTACGCCCATATGAGTGACGAGACGTTAACGAGTGCCCGATCTCTGCTACCCACGCAAACCCCGCGATCATAATCATCAAATGAATGTTCACACGGTTATCTCCGTGCAAAATATGGCTGAACTCATGACCCACTACCGCTTGCAACTCGTCACGGTTCATACTGTTTAATAAACCGCGAGTCACCACCATGACGGTATCATCCAATTCATAACCGGCCACAAATGCATTGATCGAAGTTTCGTGATCTAACACGTACACACTGGGTGCGTTAATGCCTGCGGCAATGGCCATCTCTGCTACCACATTCAGTAACTGCTGTTCTTTATCTTCTTTGGATGCAAAACCCAGTGAGCGTGCGCCAATACTCACGGCTAATCCTCCACCGCCTTTGCGCAAGTCTAACCAACGCATAAAGCAACCAAAGCTTAAAATACCAATGGATATGGATGCAGCTACTAATCCTTGTAAACTAAACTGCCAATAAATAAAGTCGTTAAAGGACATTTCACTATAGATTGATGCCGATGCCGCTTGCTTAAGCTGCCCCCACTTAATCGCCAGGTAGATAACAAAATCTACGCCTATTACCACAACAATTGTCAGCGCCAAAAACAGAAAAAGCAGCCGTTGACTGGCTGCTTTTGCTTGGGTTTGATGTTCAAAAAAATCCATATTAGATCATCACTACCTATTATTAAATTCCAAAAATCACGATTTAAAAGTTAATTTTAACCGGCTTTTGAATTTCTTTATTTTTGAACTTCAACAAATCTGCTTCTTTAAACGAAAAGTTATTAGCAATGATATTACTTGGGAATTGCTCACGATATGTATTGTATTGCATCACAGCATCATTAAATGCCTGACGGGCATAGCTGATGCGGTTTTCGGTAGAACTTAGCTCTTCCATTAATTGCTGAAACTGAGAATCGGCTTTTAGGTCTGGATACGATTCGCTTAACGCAAATAGCTTGCTCATCATGCCACCAAGCATTTCTTCTGCACCGTTCAAAGCAGCCACATCCATCTGTCCGCCAACGGCTTCACCTTTAGTGGCATGCAAGGCTTTTAAAATAGCCTGAGCTTCATTACGGGCTGAAATCACCGCTTCTAAGGTGTCGCGCTCGTGCTTAGCATAACCCTTTACGGTTTCTACTAAGTTAGGAATCAGGTCATAGCGACGCTGTAATTGAATGTCAATTTGTGAAAACGCGTTTTTATGGCGATTGCGTAGGCCAACCAAACGGTTGTACATAGACGCAATGAATAAAACCAGCGCAATGATCACGCCCCAAACAATGTATTCGCTATTCATTTCTATAATCCTTTAACGTTATGGGATTAGCTTATCATGGCTGCTTTTACTAGCCAAATCAAACTCTCAGGTAAAGGCTTCTATGTAGCAGCTAGCTTCATTATAACCTCTTGAAACCACACGACCCTTCTTGTATCGTGCCAGCCAAATAACTATAAGCATACACCCATGATCGCTTTATCCAACACATTCCATAAGATGGTTTCCACACATTTAAAGCTATCGTTATCATTATTACTAATATTCATTACCTCTATGAAATCCTATGCTCAATCGCAGTTAATAAATAAATTAACTGAAGAGAGTATTGTAATTAGTACATCAACAGGTGTTACCGAAAAGAAAGATACTTTCAATTCTACAAAATATACCGACTACCCACCTTACTCTACTGAAAACCCTACTCTTCTTTATACAAATTTTTCTATCACCATAGTAGGAAAAGAAGCGTTTTCCTTAACACCTGTATTTGGCTTTGAAACCAGTGAAATTTATCATGAAAATTCGCGAAAAAGTTATCCGACTAACTTTTACGAATCCAATAGTAATCATTTCCGATTGGGTGTTTTTAGGGATTTCAATCAAGATATAAAGTATCTATTTGATATTACCTATACTGACTCTGAATATACTTCAAGCCAAGCCTATTCACTGACATTAGCCTTCGATTTTCCATACAACCTAGTAGCTGAAACCGGTTTGAGTTATACCAACCAGAGTTCCGAATCTATATTCCGCTCCTATTCCCATTCCGATACATTTACAGTATTTGGTACAATTCAATATAAGATTACGAACCAGTTTGATATTTCCACAAAATTAAGTTTTACCCACTACCAAGACAGCTATTACGTTGACACTACAAGATTACTAGCAGCATCGCTGCAAGCGGATGCTATTTATAACTATGTATACCAACAACACCTAATTCAAGCAGGTCAAGTTGATGTAGAGCTAGCAGAAGAAGAGGCTAGAGAAGCTGTTGAAGATAGCTTGGGAGATTTTGGATTAGCCGTTCTAGAAAGTGAAAACGGTACAACAATTATCTCTACCCCGAATACTTCACTTGAAACCAAACCTGCTACAGCTATATCAACAAGGGTAAATTACTCAGTAAATGCCAATATCAATCTAGGGTTATCGTTTTCATATATAAGTAGATCGCATACTGACAATGATATTTTCAATATCTCAGGCGGTGTCCCTAATGAACACTCTAAATCCCAAGAACGGTCCACCTTCCTAAATGCTTCTTATAGGTTTTTTTAATAGACACGATGAATGCTAAAACTCTAAATTGGGCTTCCCAAACCCAGTTGTCATAATTCGAATATTTTACTACCGAAGTAAATGATCAATTACTTCGGTGCCAAGCCCATATCATCTAACCGCATTAGTACTTCCATCTTTCGGGTTTGTGCCACTTCTAACCATGATAAGTTTTCACGGGCACCGATAATGGCGTAAATGGAATTCAAACCAATACCTTTCATAGGTTTCAATAATGCGTATAACTCGTATGGGTCGTAAGCCATGAACTCTTCAACGGTATGGATATTTACCTTGGCAAAAATCTCTTCGCTTTTAGGGCCAAAGCCGTTTAAGTCTCGCAATCGCTTGGGTGGTTTTGTATAGGGAGAAGCCATCTATATTTCTAATCATGTGAATGTAATAAGCAAAATAATATCTCAGGCATAAAAAAACCGCGATAACTGTTCAGTTAATCGCGGTTTTTTTATATCCATTCAAATAGATTCCGAATCACTGATTCCTCGTGTCCGGAATGACGAATTGGCAGCGAGTACTACCCGTTTCGTCTTCCATTTGAGCTGGCTTTAGCTGTATACAGGCAAGGTGGCACAAAGCGCTGAAACTTTCTCACGCACCTGAGCCGCTACTTCGTCTTTGTTGCCGTTTTCTAGGCTATCAAGTACGTCACAGATCCAACCAGCTAACTCAGCCGATTGTACTGCATTGAAACCACGTGACGTGATTGCTGGCGTACCGATACGTAGACCAGAGGTTACGAACGGTGAGCGCGGATCGTTTGGTACTGCATTTTTGTTTACAGTGATGAAGGCTTCGCCTAACGCTGCGTCTGCATCTTTACCTGTGTATTCTTTGCCGATCAGATCAACAAGGAAAAGGTGATCGTCTGTACCGCCAGATACGATGTTGATGCCGCGGGCGATGAATGCTTCCGCCATGGCTTGCGCATTTTTAACCACTTGTGTTTGGTATGCCTTGTAGTCGTCAGACATAGCTTCTTTGAAACACACCGCTTTTGCAGCGATTACGTGCATCAGTGGGCCACCTTGAGATTCTGGGAATACCGCGAAGTTTAGCTTTTTGTTTAGCTCTTCGTTGTCGTTCGCTAGGATCAAACCGCCACGTGGGCCACGTAGAGTTTTGTGAGTCGTGGTGGTTACGACGTCAGCAATGCCAACTGGACTTGGGTAAACACCAGCAGCAATAAGACCGGCTACGTGAGCCATGTCTACGAAAAGAAATGCACCTACTTTGTCGGCGATGTCACGGAAACGCTGCCAATCAACCACACGGCTGTATGCAGAGAAACCCGCTACGATCATTTTTGGTTTGTGCTCAAGTGCTAGTGCTTCAACTTGCTCGTAGTCGATCTCGCCTGTTTCTGGGTTTAGACCGTACTGAACAGCGTCATAGATGCGACCAGAGAAAGATACTGATGCACCGTGAGTCAGGTGACCACCGTGAGCTAGACTCATGCCTAATACTTTGTCGCCTGGCTTAACAAGGGCCATATATACAGCAGCGTTTGCTTGAGAACCTGAGTGTGGCTGTACGTTTGCGTACTGTGCACCGAATAATTCTTTTGCGCGATCGATAGCTAGCTGCTCGATTACGTCTACGTGCTCACAACCGCCGTAGTAGCGCTTGCCAGGGTAACCTTCAGCGTATTTATTGGTTAGCTGGCTGCCTTGCGCTTCGATTACGCGTGGGCTGGTGTAGTTTTCAGATGCGATTAGCTCGATGTGGTGCTCTTGGCGCACATCTTCAGCTTGCATGGCTTCCCATAAAACTGGATCGAAATCGGCAATATTCATGTCTTTTTTGAACATGGTTGAACCCCTGAGTAATGGTGGCATTTGGCTAAATACTTACTGTAGTAAAGAATTTAACCATTTTGGAATTTAAGTGCGCGCATTGTACATGAGGGGATGCCGTTAGGCACCTGAAACGCTATCAAGCAAAGTGAAAGATTACTCATGATCCCGCTAGCCCTTATAGGCTAAGGGCTGGGGCGATGTAGGATAAGTTAATGCTCTAAATAATGCTCATTTTCAGAGTCTAAAAAGTCTTGCGCAATGGCATCGGCAGGCACGGGATGACTGTACATATAACCCTGTACTTTATAGCACCCGATTTCCTCTAAGAATTGACGCTGCTCTTGAGTTTCAACCCCTTCTGCAATGACCCCTAAACCTAGGTTATTGGCCATGGCCACTATGGTTCGAGTGATTTGGCCGTCCTCTTGGTTATACGGCAAGTTGCGAATAAAGCTTTGGTCAATTTTTAAGTTATTAACAGGGAATTGCTTCAGATAACTTAAAGAGCTGTAGCCGGTGCCAAAGTCATCAATGGATAAACCAAAGCCCATGTTTCGGGCTTCGTTTAATACTGCTAAGGTACGATCCACATCGTCCATTAAAATACTTTCGGTCAATTCAAGTTCGATCAGTTCTGGATCGACGCCTGTTTCATTCACGATACGACAAATGCGATCCAACATTTCGGTATCTTTAAACTGCCGTGCACTTAAATTTACTGCAACTTTTGGTACCGTGTATCCGGTTTCTTGCCAGTCGATAATTTGCTCACAGGCAGCACGCAATACCCATTCACCAATAGGCACAATCAATCCGGTCTCTTCAATAATAGGTATGAATTTATCTGGCCCTACGATGCCATGGTTTGGCCGGCGCCAGCGCAATAGTGTCTCGATACCGCACAGTTTATTTTCTTTTATGTCCCACTGAGCTTGGAAGCACAGTTCAAATTCATTTCGACGCAAGGCTAAATGCAGATTGTTTTCTAGCTCTAGTCGCTCCATGGCTTTGATGTTCATTTCTTCTGCATAAAACTGAAAGTTGTTTTTCCCCATGGCTTTGGCGTGATACATGGCGGTGTCTGCATTTCTTAACAAATCCATGCCACTGATGGCGTTTTCTGGGAACATGGCCACGCCCACACTGGCACTTAAATACAGCTGGTGATCTTCAATCACAAACGGCTGCATCATTTGATGCAAAATCATTTCACTCACATCAATGGCTTCTTCCATGGCTTCTTCTAAGTCACTTAAGCCAGGCATGATAACTGTAAACTCATCACCACCAATCCTCGCAACTAAATCTTGTTCACGAATGGAGGCCGCTAAACGCTGTGCCACTTCTTTTAAAACTTGATCCCCCACTGGATGCCCCATTGTATCGTTAATGGGTTTGAAACGGTCAAGGTCAATGAATAGCAGTGCTAACAATTGATCTTCTTCTTGCATGAATTTTTCTAAGGTTTCATGCATTTGCGAACGGTTTGGCAAGCCTGTTAACGGATCAAAATAAGCAAGCCTTTCAATACGGGCTTCGGTAATTTTACGGTCTACAATGTCCGATGAAATAATAATATTACTTTGTACTTGACCAAGATCATCCTTAATAGCCGTTATACCGGTCCAACTTGGGCGAATTTCTCCTCGTTTATTACGGTATGTTAATTCCCCTTGCCAATAGCCTTCAACGATTAGAGCATCCGAAATATTATTAAGTACCTCTAATTTAATATCTGGGGCCAATAACATACTTGGATTAGAGCCAATGATTTGATGGGCCTCAAAACCCGTTAAAGATAAAAAGGCTTTGTTGATTTTACTGATACTGCCCACGGCATTGGTTACCATGATGGCTTCTGATGAGTTATCAAACACTTCTGACGCGGTGCGAGCCTCTTGCTCGATGTTACGTCTTTGAGTCACATCTCGACAGGTAATTAAGGTTCCGTCTACCTCACCTGATTCATCCCGTAGGATACTAATTTGTGTTTCAAGAATAACGGGTAATCCATATAAAGTTTGTGCGTCTAAATCTAAGGTTTGAACGTTTTCTTTAGCATCCGAGTTTAATTCTGCCTGACCCATTCCAAGCTTCACACACTCTTCTAATTGTCGGCGCGCCTCTGTAGAAAAAATCATGGATAAACCTTCACGCAACACTTGGTTAATACTGTGCCCTAACATTCTATTAATTGAAGAACTAACATAAGACAAATTAAATTCTTTATCTAATGTAAAGATCATATCGCTCATGCCTTCAGCTAATAAACGGTAGCGCCGCTCACTGTAAGAAAGCCGGACTTTAGCATCCTCTTCTTCGGTTATATCCCTGGCTGTTCCCACATAAAAGCGTGCTTCACTGGTGCCCGATTCTGAAAATACACAATCACGAAAACGAACGGTACGCCAACTGCCATTCCAGTGTTTTAAGCGCGCACTGGTTTCATTCACTTCACCAGCTGCCATGGTTTTCAATCTATCGACGGCTTTTTCCATGATACATACATCATCAGGGTGAAGTAGGTCTCGCCAATTTCGATACTGGTTCAGTTCATCTTTTTTATACCCAAGTAATTCTCCGATATGGCGGCTGTTATATCGAGTCTGCTTGCTAACAATATCATTAACATAAACGGTATCAGGCAACGCTTGTAATACATGAGCCCAAAACTGTTCACTTTGTTTCAAAGCTTTTTCTGCAGTGATTCGGTCAGTAATATCAATAAAGCTTAAAAGCGCCTGATCTTTACCCACAATATCCAGCGTCACATCCACAAGGAAAAAACGTACCGCTCCCTCAATGGTTTTGAACTCCACCTCTAAACTAAACTGATGCTGCCCACTGGAAATGTGTTCAGCCATATCAATCATAAGTTGGCGATTTTGCTGATAGAATAATTCTTTAGTGGTGACGATGAATTCTGCTTTCGTTAAACTTTCATGCAAGCGTAATGCAGCATCGTTTAAATCAATAAGGTGAAATGCGGAATGTAAGCTGTTGTATTCGGCAGGATATTGTTCTAAATAGTGCGTAACAGACTGCCCCTGAGTATTGCTTAGCCAATCCCTAACCATTGAAATATCAACATGCCACATGCCCACACCGCACCCATTATATAAGGCTTGATATCTAGCACGACTGATGTCCAAAAGCTCTCTGTCAGCGGCTTGTCGACTAACATCTCGTAACACCCAAATTATTGAAGATTCTTTATCTTCTGAATGTGAGTAGTGCTGACTGATATTCAACTGAATTTTGCAGCCGTTAAAGTCAACCTCGGTGTCACCATGATTATGTATGCTATCAGAATCATTTCTATTCCATTCACTTAACCATGGCATGCCCTTATATGGAAAAACTTTTGAAATGGGTTTGCCTAATACACTTTCAATGGAGCTATTTCCTAACCATTTCCCAGCCGAGGTATTACAGTAGATTATTTTCCCGTTAATGGTGGTGGTAATCACAACCTCATCAATACATGCCAATGCTTGTTCGGATCGCTCACTTTTTTTGTTTACTTTTTCAATTTTCAAGCCATGCCGATTACGCAGAAGATACACCCTCAAGCGAAAAGCCACTGCTAACACAATGTAAACAAGAGTGAAAAATACATATGTCGGTAATAGTTTTTTAGCCTGAATCAGCAAGCCATTGCGATCTTCAATAATGGCAACACTCCAAGGTGTGTACGGCACTTTGATAATATTTAAAATATTTTTATCAGAAGAGGCTGTGCTTAAATCTTTACGCTGATGGCGCTCAATGATTTTTCCTGAACCGATCACCACTTTTTGCGTACTACTATCTAACAACCATAATTCAAAACCATCAAATTGGTTATTAAGAATTCTTTCAGCGTAAACCTGAACTTCACGCACCATGACGAGATAAAATGGTTGATTGTTTTTATCCATCAACTTGAAATAGAAGTATAGACTTTTTTGTTGAGGGCTTTGGCTCAGCTCTAGATGCTTTACATCTGAAAATAAACTCGCATCATTTTTAATATAGGTTTGCGCCGTTCGCTTTTCTACTTCCCTGTTACTCGGCATATGATCAGATACTAGATTACCAAGAGGGTCTAACAACATTAATCCGTCATAACCACCAATCAAACTGCTGGCGAATTGATTTAGATCTCTGAGGCGCTCTTCTGGAACATTAGAATAGCCATAGGATTCGGCGTTAAGTTGCTGGTCAATCACTGTTTTGAGTAAATTAACCTGTGAACGCAAGCTGGTACTGGCTTGTGTGGCCATGCTTTCAGCTGTGTATTTTGCTAAAGACTGACGTTCATTCTCGCTAGTACTGGCTCGGCTATATAGGGATGCCCCTTGAACAACCACCAAGAAGATAAAGAACAACCATAGTAATAAGATCACATGGTCTCTTTTATTTATTATTATTTTTCTAAGTGACATACGCGTTCCCTGATTGCGTTTAGTCGCTTAATCTATTAATTTGCGACTAACTCCAGCATCACTACCCAAATAAGGGCATGGCACTATGGCTCAATACGTTTTTACTATGAATCGCGTGGGAAAAGTTGTTCCCCCAAAGCGCGAAATCCTTAAAGATATATCCCTATCTTTTTTCCCTGGCGCCAAAATTGGCGTTTTGGGCTTAAATGGCGCAGGTAAATCAACACTGCTTCGTATCATGGCGGGTGTAGACAAAGAATTCAACGGTGAAGCGAGGCCACAACCAGATATTAATATTGGCTACCTGCCGCAAGAGCCTGAACTAGATCCTAACAAAGATGTTAAGGGAAATGTAGAAGATGGTTTAAGAGAATTATTCGACGCCATGGCGGAGCTAGACCAAGTCTATGCGGCGTACGCAGAAGCCGATGCCGACTTTGATGCCTTAGCTAAAAAACAAGGGCGCTTAGAGGCCATTATTGAAGCCAATGACGGACATAACATCAATAACATTATGGAACGTGCTGCAGATGCTTTACGCTTGCCTGATTGGGATGCAGACGTTACCAAGCTATCCGGTGGTGAACGTCGCCGCGTAGCATTATGCCGTTTACTTCTAAGCAAGCCGGATATGCTATTACTTGATGAACCTACCAACCATTTGGATGCGGAATCCGTTGGCTGGCTAGAACGTTTCTTAGAAAACTACCCTGGCACGGTTGTGGCCATTACCCACGATCGCTATTTCTTAGATAATTGTGCAGAGTGGATTTTAGAATTGGACCGTGGCCACGGTATTCCATTTGAAGGTAACTACACATCTTGGCTTGAGCAAAAAGAAGAACGCCTAGAACGCGAAGATAAAAAACACGCAGCCCTAGAAAAAACCATTAAACACGAATTGGAATGGGTGCGCTCTAATCCAAAAGCTCGCCAAGCCAAAAGCAAAGCCCGTTTAGCGCGTTTTGATGAATTGAATAGCCAAGACTTTCAAAAGCGCAATGAAACCAACGAAATTTTCATTCCACCGGGCCCACGCCTGGGTGATTTAGTGGTTGAGTTTGATGGCGTGAGTAAAAGCTTTGGTGACAAACTTCTTATCGATAATTTCTCAGCTAAGATCCCTGCAGGCGCCATCGTTGGGGTAGTCGGGGCCAACGGCGCAGGTAAATCCACCTTATTCAGAATGATCTCAGGTGTCGAGCAACCAGACAGCGGTACCATCAAAATCGGGGAGACCGTTAAGTCAGCTTTTGTTGAACAGCTGCGTGATCAACTGGATGATAATAAATCGGTATGGGAAGCCATCAGTGATGGCATGGACCAGTTACAAATTGGCACTTATGAAACCAGTTCACGTGCTTATTGCGGTCGATTTAACTTTAAAGGCGCTGATCAGAAAAAACGTGTGGGGGAATTATCCGGTGGTGAACGTGGCCGCTTACAACTAGCGTGTGTGCTTAAGCAAGGTGCCAATATGCTGTTATTAGATGAACCATCTAATGACCTAGACGTTGAAACCCTACGCGCCCTAGAAGAAGCCCTATTAAGCTTCCCTGGTTGCGCAGTGGTGATCTCTCACGATCGCTGGTTCTTAGACCGCATTGCAACTCACATTTTAGCTTACGAAGGTGACAGCCAGCTGTACTTTAACGAAGGTAACTACCAAGATTACCTAGAAGACAGAAAACGTCGCTTTGGTGCGGAAGCTGAAGCGCCAAAACGCATTAAGTATAAAGCCATTTAATACCTTTCGATCTATTGAAAGCCCCTTTGTATGACCATACAAGGGGGCTTTTTTCGTCTAGACTCATATTAAATTGACTTGATACTGGAGACTTCAATGAGTGAGCACAGAAGCTTTACCAGAATTCCCTTTGATGCTGATACCTCAGTGTCTCAAGACGATGAAAATTGGGCGGTTGAATTAATAGACATCAGTTTAAACGGCGTGTTATTTAAACAACCTCAAAACTGGAAAATACACCCAGGCAAACCCCTAATGGTTTGCATCACTATTGCTGATCGCACGCAAATCAAAATGGAAGTTAACCTAGTTCATATCACGTCAGAGGAAGCCGGCTGCAAATGCCAGCACATTGATTTAGACAGCATTACGTTACTGAAACGTTTAATTGAATTAAACGTGGGAGACGATGCCTTTTTAGAACGGGAATTGAGTGCATTAATTGCTTAACACGCCTTTGAATCCGTTTACTATAAACATGCAGCTACATAATCACTAATTCTTAACAAATATGCTTCACTGCAATTACCTTCATGCCCTCTATTCCGCCTTTTGGGATATTGGCTTTGGGGGCAATTGCACGGGTGAAGCTGATGACTTAAGAGTGCGGCTTCTTTTTTTAGCACTCTTTTTTCTTCGCTACCTTTCTCACTTAAATTTCGTTTTACATAATTTCTAAGGCTTGAGAAATATGTTCAACAGCAATCACTTTCATGCCTTCAATACCGCCTTTTGGGATATTGGCTTTGGGGGCAATTGCACGGGTGAATCCATGCTTAGCGGCTTCTTTTAAACGCTCCTGACCGCTTGGGACTGGACGTATCTCTCCAGATAAACCCACTTCACCAAACACCACTAAATCTTGATCCAGAGGACGATCACGAAAGCTTGAAAGCACCGACATTAATAATGCCAAGTCTGCAGAGGTTTCTGACACTCGCACTCCGCCCACCACATTGATATACACATCTTGATCGCCAGTATGTACCCCACCATGTCGATGCATCACCGCTAATAACATTGATAAACGGTTTTGATCCAAACCCACAGCGACACGCTTTGGATGACCAAAATGGCTTTCATCTACCAAGGCTTGAATCTCAACTAATATGGGGCGCGTGCCTTCCCACACCACCATCACGACAGAACCACTCACGGGCTTATCGGATCGAGTTAAAAAAATCGAGCTTGGATTTTTTATTTCCTTTAAACCGGTTTCCATCATGGCAAATACGCCTAATTCGTTTACCGCACCAAATCGGTTTTTAATGCCGCGCAAAGTACGAAAGCGATTATCGCTGTCACCTTCTAGCATTATGGAGCAATCAATCATGTGCTCTAAGACTTTTGGCCCTGCAAGCGAGCCGTCTTTTGTCACATGGCCCACTAAAAATAAAACCGTATTACTTTGTTTGGCAAAGCGCGTTAAATACGCGGCACTTTCACGCACTTGCGACACACTGCCAGGGGCGGATTCAACGCCGGGGGTGTGCATCACTTGAATGGAATCGATCACAATGACTTTTGGTGTATGGTTTTTGGCAATAGAAACAATTTGCTCCACATCGGTTTCTGCCAACATTTGAATCTTGTCTGTGGGTAAGTTAAGTCTTTGTGCCCTAAGGGCCACTTGCTGCAATGATTCTTCACCCGTGATGTACAACACTGGCATATGCTGGGCTAGGTAACACATGGTTTGAAGCAAGAGCGTAGACTTACCCGCCCCTGGATGGCCACCAATTAAATTCACCGAACCTGGCACTAAGCCCCCCCCTAACACTCGGTCAAACTCGTTCATGCCAGTAGTAAAGCGTGGTAAATCGGCTAATGACACTTCGTTAAGATTAATCACCTTATTAAGACCTAAGCCTGTACCGCCTGCATAACCTTCACGAACTGCAGCGGATTTAGCCGTAGACACGGTAAATTCTTTTAGGGTATTCCACTCATTACACGCGCTACACTGACCTTGCCACTTATTATGATCTGCACCACATTCACTACAAACATACGCTACTTTACGTTTTGCCATAATCTTTTTATATTCTAAATTTTTACTGATTATGCCACATAAAAAACGGGAGCCTAA
>CAJXIT010000057.1 GCA_913054055.1 uncultured Thalassolituus sp. | reverse complement strand
CAATATATTAATGATTATCGCTATCAGCGTTTACATGATAAAAATTAAACACCCTGGAGCAAAAAATTTCACATTGTCTTGGAGCGTTTTTTTAATGGGCGCGGTAATGTTAACCCTTAATAAATTTGGTCTAATTCCTGTTAGCAATTTCACCGAATACACACTTCAATTTGGTGCAGGCTTTGAAATCATGTATCTATCATTTGCATTAGCCGAGCGCATGAACCTAGCTAAAAAAGAAAAATTGGCATTGGCAATTGAAGTGAATGAAGAAAGGGAAAAGACATTTAACGCTGAATTAGAAAACTTACGATTAGAAAAAGAAACCAATCAAAGACTTGAAAAAGTTGTTAAAGATAGAACAAAAGAGCTAACCCGAGCATTGGATCACCTTTCGATTGCGCACGATAAATTACAAACTATTAGTATTACAGATGCTTTAACAGAACTTCACAATCGATATTATTTTAATGAGCATTTTAAAATTGAATACAAGCGTGCATGCCGAGAACACACTGAACTTTCACTCATAATGCTAGATGTTGATCACTTCAAAAAAGTAAATGACACTTACGGGCACCCTGCTGGGGATGTTTGCTTAAGACGTGTTGCCCAATGTATTAAAAAATTTGCAGCAAGGGAAAGTGATATTTGCTGCCGATACGGAGGCGAAGAGTTTATCATTATCTTGCCATCCACCCCGCTTCTAAATGCCGTTGACATTGCTAATGACATACGGAAAGGAATAGAAAAAGAATCCGTTATTTGGGAAAAGTCCACCATGAATATCACCGCTAGTTTCGGTGTGAGCTCTGCCAAGCCCAATATTAGTGACAAGCAGCACAGACAATTCTTAGTGAACCAGGTTGATCAAGCGCTCTACGAAGCAAAAGGTCAAGGTCGAAACCGGGTCATTATGTTTGAAGCAGATGTCTTTTAATATTACAGAAACAAAAAAGGCTTGATGATACATCAAGCCTTTCATGCGTCAGAAAACGTTCAGCGTGATATTATTTTTTATCGTATACCACAAAACTGTAGTCATAAGGGTTCGATTCATCTTTTTGAAAGTCATCTCGAGTCATTTCCAACCATTCCGATAAGTCCACTTTTGGAAAGTGGGCATCCCCTTCTACACTGGCGTGTACATGAGTTAAATACAAACGATCGGCTAAAGGCAAAGCAGCTTCATAGATAGCAGCACCACCAATGATCATAACCTCTTCAACCCCATTAATTGTATTCACAGCTTCTGCATGCTTGATCGCTGCCTCTAAACTATCAACCACTACCACACCGTCCGCAGAAAAATCTGGGTTCCGACTCACTACAATATTGGTTCGATTCGGTAATGGACGCCCAATTGACTCGTATGTCTTACGGCCCATTACAATGGCTTTACCAGAGGTTGTACGCTTAAAATATTTTAAGTCCTCTGGCAAATGCCAAGGTAAAGAATTATTAATTCCCACTACTAGGTTCTGAGCAAAGGCAGCAATTAAGGCAACTTTCATCAAACAGTACTCGCTAAATCAAAGAGCGTTAGCATAAATGAAAATAAGAAGAATTTCAGGGGTTTTATTTAATGATTTAATGCAATAGAAGATTGGAATCACATCAGGTATTTAGTGATCCATCAAGTATCTCGCCCAATGCTCTGCATACACAGGCGGGCTAAAATATTTACCTTGTAGGCAATCGCAACCTAGGGCCTGCATTTTTTCAACTTTATAATGACTATCAGCCCCACTGGCCATCACCTCGATGCCCAGTGAATGAGCCACTTTGACAATGACTGTAGCAATGGAGGTTTCTAAATGATCCACGTGCATAAATTGAAAAAAACTTTCGTCTAAGCACAAATAATCAACGCTCATCTGTTTTAGGTAAGAAAATGAATTATAACCACTAGATGATCCATGTAACTCAATGGCTAATCCTATATTAGGAATGCGACTCGCTAATTCATTAATCACATCAACATTTTTAATCGCAGTGTGTTCACTTATTTTTATGATCACTTGTTCCGATTCAATTTTATTAAGACTAAATTGCCTGATGAGAGTTTTTACCAAACTATCATTACGTAATTGCTTTTCAGAAATAGGGATAAATAGTTGCAGCCTTGAATTCCAGTTACCCTGTTCTCGCCAGTATCTTAATTGCTCGCAGGCACGTTCAATCATCCATACACCAGCTTCTAATATCAAACCACTGTCTACTAATAAATCCATAAATATTTCTGGCATCACCGTGCCCGCTGTCGGATGCTTCCAACACATAACAGGACTCACACCACTGGGAATAAAGCCTTTTCCTGTGTGGCTAGGTTGATACTGCAAATAAAATTCATTTTTTTCCAAAGCCCGCTCAAGTCCGTGTAACATATTCAATCGCGCCATGGCTTTGAAATTCATCTCTTGCACATAAAACCATAAACCTTGTTTGCCATTAGAACTGGCTCGCTCTAATGCTTTTTGGGTTTGCTGATAAAGTGCCGATCCATTTAGCTCGCCAGCTTCACACAAGTGGCCGCCAATGGTCACAGATAAACTGAAATATTGATCATGTACATCAAACGCTTTTTCAAATTGCTGCTGGATGTGCTGTGCAATATGAGCAACCATTACTTCGTCATGTAAATCTTCAAGTAAAACTGCGAATAAACCTTCATGAATGCGCGCTAAACTGTCGCTGTTGCGAACGGTCTTATTCAATCGCCTAGCCACTTGTGATAGCAGACTGTCACAGAGCTCATCACCATGGCTTTCAACAAGCGTGGCATAATCATCCAAACTCACCAATAAAATACCCGTGCGACAATGATGGCGCACCGCCACTTGCAAAGCATGATTCAAACGGTCAAAAAATAACGGGCCATTAATTAAACCGGTACAAGGATCTGAAGAAGCCACTAATAAAGACTGGCGATGCTGCTTTACCTTAAGGCTCTCGATCAGCATTGATAAACCTTGCGCAGACATATCTGACTTGGCCACAAAAAGATCAACGCCACTTTTTAACGCCTCTTGTCCCCAATGGCTGTGTTGAGCATCCACTAAAGCAATCAAACTGCAATTCATAAAGTGTTCTTTTAAATAACGAATATGACTGAGCATTTGATGGGGGCTTGTGCGCATGTCGATGAGAACGGTTGCCATGGTATGACCCAACAGCACTTGGCGAATCTGCTTTAAGTCTGTGGAGGATTGCCAAGTATTTTCTAAATCAGAATGCTGCAACCACAAGCCAATATCTGCCTCAACATCCGGCTGGCAAGTGAGCACCCACAAAACCTCTTCTGCGGGTAAAAGTTTATTGGCAATGTTTTTAGGCACGTTGCAATCTCTGGGTTTACTGCCAACAAGTATAGAAGTGATTATTCACTTAATATCGGCAAGACCAGCCATTCACTCTGCAAGTGGCGCCTACAATGGATAGATACCTTTCACAATCACAAAAAAAGGCGCACTTGCTTAGGACAAGTGCGCCTTTTCTTGATGTTCGATTCACTTAAACCGCAAATGGATACGAAATGGCATCATGGGATTGATAGCCTTCTACCTTAAAGTCCTCCATGGTGACCCAGGTTTCTAAATCTTTTAGCGACTTAATATCTGGATTAATGATCAGCTTAGGTGATGGAAAAGGATCACGTTTTAACTGCACATCGCGCATCAGTTCTAATTGATCTTCATAAATATGGGCATTCACAATTTTATGATACGCGGTGCCTGCTTTTAGGCCGGTTATTTGCGCCATAATCGCTAAGAAGAAAAATACTTGAACCTGATTAAAGTTCAAACCTAATGGCACATCACAAGAGCGCTGAAAACTGGTTAAGTGCAATGTATCACCCAGCACAGAAAAGTTATGGGTATGCATGCACGGACGTAGGCAGCCTAAATCAAACTCCCCCGGGTTATAAAAGGTTAGGATTTCGCCGCGATCATCAATACCACGGCTTAAGTCATCCACAATTTTTTGCAGTTGATCAATGGTGCTACCGTCAGGCTTAGCCCAAGCACGACCCTGAACCCCGTAAACACGGCCCATGTCATCGTCCCCTTTGCGCACCGGGTTGTTTAACCAAGCGTCGTTTAGGTTAGCGTTAGCATCCCAAGTTTTTGTGCCTAAAGCGCGAAAATCGGCCGCATTATCATAACCACGTATGTAACCTAAAAATTCGGCAATGGCCGATTTAAAATAGCTTTTACGCGTGGTGATCATGGGGAATTCATTGGCCCCCACATTGTATTCAAGGTCGGCATTGATCACGGTTAAGCAACGCTTGCCTGTGCGTTCGTTTTCAACCCAAGTGCCTTGATCCACAATGCGCTGGCATAAATCCAAATATTGTTTCATGTTCGCTCTCTAAATCTTGCCAATCATTATGCTTTTTGAGGCTGACGTTTATACGCCAGATAAATAATGCCTGCGCCAAATAGAATCATCGGCACGCATAAAATTTGCCCACGGGTCATCCAGCCTAATAAGTCATAACCAATGTGACTGTCTGGCTCGCGGAAAAACTCCACAAAGAATCTGAACGCACCATAACCCACTAAAAATAATCCGCTCACGGCCATGGTTGGCCTTGGTTTACTGCTGTAAATCCACATGATGGCCAGCAATACAAACCCTTCTAATGCCATTTCATATAATTGACTTGGGTGTCGAGCTAATGGCCCACCTTTTGGAAAGACCATGGCCCAAGGCACGTCCGTAGTACGACCCCAAAGCTCACCACCAATAAAATTACCTAAGCGACCGGTTAATAAACCAATGGGCACCATAGGTGTACCAAAGTCGGTCACACCATAAAAAGATTTTTTATATTTGCGTGCAAATAAAAATACAGCAAGGGCCACACCTAATAGGCCACCGTGGAAAGACATGCCCCCTTCCCATACTGCAAACAACCATAATGGGTCGCTTAAAAATTTATCAAAGTTATAAAATAATACGTAACCGGTACGCCCACCTAACACCACACCCATGGCAGAGAAAAATATAAGGTCGCCTACCTGATCTTTATTCCAACCACTGTTTGGTTGTTTTGCACGATGCAGCATCATGTAATAGGCAATGGTAAAGCCGATTAAGTACATTAAGCCGTACCAATGCACACTTAACGGACCAATACTAATGGCAACGGGGTCGATATTTGGGTATGTGAGCATGTGCTCTCCGTTTTTTATTATACGTTTGCGGTTAAGAATTTAATGGCCACTAGGACCAGTAAAATCGCAAATAATTTCTTAAGTTTTTCGGCGGATAGTTTATGAGCGAGATGTGCACCTAATTTTGCAAACGGCACACTGGTCACGACGATGCCAGCTAATGCTGGTAAATAAATATACCCTGCACTGGTTTCCGGCAATAACGGATGATTCCAACCCACTACTAAATTCGACAGTGCACCCACCAGCGCTATGGGAAATCCGCACGCAGCGGCGGTTGCCACACTGCGCTGCATAGGGTGATTACACCAAGTTAAAAACGGAACGGTCAGCGAGCCACCACCAATACCAAACAAAGAGGATGCCCAACCAATGCCACCACCTGTACCCACCATACCAGGTGTGCCCGGCAGTGAACGAGTGGGTTTCGGTTTTAAACCTAACCCCATTTGAGCCGCCATCATTAACGCCGATACGCCAATCACAATTTGTAACCCCGCGCCACTGAGGGCATCTGCCGTAAGCACCCCTAATACCGCGCCAAATAGAATGCCCGCGCTTAATTGCCAAACAATCTCCCAATCAACTGCGCCTTTTTGATGGTGGGTGCGAACAGAGCTGATACTGGTAAACGCAATGGTGGCTAACGATGTGGCTACGGCCATATGCGTAAGCACATCTGGAGCAAACTTAAGAGTTTCAAAGGTAATCACTAATACAGGCACAATGACCATGCCGCCGCCGATGCCAAACAACCCAGCCAACAAACCGGCCAGTGCCCCAACTAATAAATAGGTAACAATTAACATTCACAATATCGCTTATTTTTTAAGGGCCACATTATGAAGGGTTTATAGCGCTTGCGCCAGCTTCTAGCCTGCCTTGCACACACTGTTTCCTACCCATATTCACGGTTAATGGATACACTGGAAATCCGTCAATAATGTTAGCGACTTATGTGCTTACTCAGTTTTGCTTGGCAGCCCGATTCAGAGGCTCAATTAACCTTGGTATCCAACCGCGATGAGTTTCATAAGCGCCCAACCGCCCCGTCCAGTTTTTGGGAGCCAGAGCACCCCAATTTATTAGCCGGTAAAGACCTAGATGCAGGGGGCACTTGGATGGGGGTCACCCGTGATGGACGCTTTGCAGCATTAACCAATGTGCGGCAAATTCCAGCACCGTATCAAGGCACCATAAGCCGTGGCAACTTAGTGAAAGACTACCTAATCTCCGATCAATCTCCCGAATCCTTTTTGAACAGCATTCAAGGGCAAGACTATGATGGCTTCAATTTAATTGTGGGCCACAGAACTCAGTGCTGGTATTTGGGCAACCGTCCTTTGGATAGCCAACCTCAAAAATTGGGACCCGGCATCTATGGACTCAGCAACGCCCAACTCAACACCCCTTGGCCTAAAACCCAATTAGCTAAGCAAGCACTGGCACAATGGATCGAAACCGATGAAAGGGCATCTAGCTCCTTGCATCAATTGCTTAATAGCACAGAGAAGTTTGAAGCTTCTCTTCTGCCTAATACGGGCATTGGAGAGCCTTGGGAAACCTTATTGTCATCCCCTTTCATCATTAGCCCTGAATACGGCACAAGGGCTTGTACCAGCCTGCAAATCCAAAGCAATACCATTCATTGGAAAGAAGCCACCATGAACGAAAAAGGGGAGCAAACCCACATAATTGAGCATTCTTTTTAAAGAGCCCTCTTTTTAGAATATTTTCTTATTTACTGAAAATAATTCACCGTCACTTAAGGTGAGTTTTCAAAATACACACCTAAGGTATTGATTTTATTAGCGTCAGTTTTTTGAATTACACGCAGTAATATTTCATAACAAAAAGCCCCATAAAACCCCAGTGAATTGCATCACAGTTCCCGTTGAGTCCTGCCATACTTTCAACTATGGACACGTATTATTATAGAAAAAACCGCAAGCGGACTGACGGTAAGCAGCATCAAATGCTCTTGGTGCTTGGGGGAATGTGCCTAGCTTTATTGTATGGCGCGCTATTCATTAGCGGCAGCACACGCCCGGTAATGGCCCCCCTTGTTGCACAAGAAAGTATTGAATATTGGTTATATGAATCCCCCAACCAAGTGGCGGGTAACATTAGCCTTCAATACCGCCAAGAGCTGGACCTGCTTTACCGTAACAATGAGCATCAACTGGTGTGGATGGATCACTACCAGCTAAATGATGCCGGCAAGGCATTGGTTCGCAGCCTACGTCATACCGCCAGTGATGAGTGGAAGGCGTACCGCTATCGCATCAGTAAATTACAAAATGAGATTCAGCGTTTAAGCAATCAGCCAAAACACGCAGCCGCTATTGATGTGATGCTCAGCGATGCCTACATTGATTACGCCCAACAAGTGCTCAATAACGAATTATTACCGAATACAGGTGAAACCGATCACCCATCGTTTAAAAAGGTAGCTTCAGCCCCTGCCAGCAGGGTCACCTCTTTAGATGTGATCAGCTTGCTGTCACAAAGCCTAGAGCAAGGCAAACTGTTCAGTTTAGTGAGCGAACTGGTGCCACAACACGCAGGCTATGATCGCCTTACCCACGAACTGGACCGTTATCAAAACATCGCCGACTCAGGTTGGTGGTATCCATTAAATATCGAATCCGAATTACAGCTGGGTGATGTGCATCCACAAGTGCCGCGTATTCGCTGGATGCTAAAAGAATACGGCGACTTTGAAGAAAGCTCGCTGTCTTGGTTATTGCCAGAAGACAAAACAGACCCTATAAACCCTGCCCTGCATGAGCAAAACTACCGCGAAGGCAGTAACGAAGCCATTTATCGCTTAGACAGTGATACTGTAGATGCCATCAAGCATTTCCAAAAACGTAATGATCTACCTCAATCTGGCAAGATCAACACCGCCACACTGGATCGCTTAAATCTATCCCCATATTTTATGGCGCAACGCATCGCGTTAAACATGAAGCGCTGGCGCTACCTGCCAAAAGCCATGGGCGACAAATACATACTGGTGAACATGGCCAACTTCCGCTTGGACTTAATCAACCAAGGGGAAAGCGAAATGAACATGAAAGTAATCATTGGCCGCGAGCAACGTCGCACACCTGTATTGGCCGAAACCATAAGCACAGTGGTATTGGCCCCCCACTGGAATGTGCCTCACCGCATTGCCATTCGCGATATTTTACCCGCCGCTAAACGAGACCCTGATTATCTGGTTCGCAATAACTTTAAAATATACGAAGGCTGGCAGCAGCCTGCTGTTGAAGTCCCATTAGAAGACATCGACTGGGACGGTTTTAACAGCCGTGAAAATACATATCGTTTTGTGCAAGCCCCTGGTGAAGACAATTCATTGGGTAATGTGAAATTCGTATTCCCTAATGACAAGTCCATTTATTTACACGACACCAATCACAAAGAATTATTTAGACGCAAAATGCGAGCTTTAAGCAGTGGCTGTATTCGAGTAGAAAAGCCTGTGGAACTGGCCCATGCGTTATTAAAGCCTCAAAACTGGAATCAGTCGTTAATCGAAAACACCATACAGAATTCTCAAATGCGACCAGTGCAATTGAAAAGTCCTGTTCCAGTTTACTTAATGTACTGGACCACTTGGGTTGATGAAAATGGTCAGCTGCAAATACGCGATGATGTCTATAAGCGAGACATCATCAACGGCGCCAGCCACAAACTCGATAGCATAGTACTTTAAGAAGCGACCCGGCTTGCCGCTCTATATTCGGGCGGCAATCTACAGGGGGCCAATCCAGTTCTCATTTTTACGTTTCATAACAATTTGTCCCGATTGCACACAGGCCCAACCCCTTTAATAGCCTAGGGCTTTATAAAATGTAATAGATAGCGGCTTTGCTTATAACCTACAGATGGTGGCACAATCCCTGCCTCGTAACGTTATACGCATATTAACTTTTGCAGGTCACCATGAGCCTAGATCGTCGCCAATTTCTCAAGTACTTAAGCGCTGCGCCCGCCATTGCAGGTGCCCCTAGCGTATTGGCCGTGCCTTCTCAAAAGCTAATCCTGCCAAAGGAAGAGCATCGTTCGCTTAAACTACGCAGCTTACACACAGGTGAGAAAATCCATGTGACCTATTGGGAACATGGGGATTACCTACTTGATGGCCTAGCCGAGCTTTATCTTTTGATGCGTGACCACAGAGAGAACCGCATCGCTCCCATTGACATTAACTTGCTTGATCAACTGCACGGCATTCAAAGTAAACTAGAAACCAACCGTGAAATCATGCTGGTATCTGGTTACCGCAGCCCTGAAACCAATGGCAACCTAAGAAGTGGTGAAAAAGGGACTGGGGTTGCACGTCGCAGCCTTCACATGAGTGGTAAGGCCATGGACTTTCGTATCCCGGGGCTAAACCTACGCCATGTTCATAAGGCAACTCTAGCCTCTACCCAAGGGGGTGTTGGGTATTATGGTCGCAGTGGCTATATTCACATGGACACCGGCCGTAAACGCCGCTGGGCCCTTTAAATACTTGAATAGTAAAGAGTGATACCTGCACTGGTGTCACTTGCTAACACCCTCTCGTTTTATATTCCCATCTGTTAAACTATCGCCAATTCTGAATATTGAGCGTCATCATGTTGATTGAAAAAATCAAAAACCGACAAAGCAACATCATTGTCTACGGCATCACCCCGCCTAAACACAGCACAGACATTGAAAAAGTCGCAGAGATTTCTGCGAAACAAGTGACCCGATTAAAAGACCTAGATTTAGATGGCTTAGTGCTTTACGACATACAAGACGAAGCGTCTCGCACCTTAGTTGAACGGCCATTTCCATTTATGGCCACCCTAGATGCGTTTGATTACGCACAAAACTATTTAACAGAACTACCCATCGCTAAGATCATTTATCGTGCGGCAGGTAAATATACAGAAGCAGAGCTCACCGAGTTTTTAACCCAAACCGATCTAAGTCAACATGCCACGGTATTTGTGGGGGCGGCATCCAAGGGTCAAGCAGTCACTCTATCCATGCAACAAGCTTACGAGCTAAAGAACAACGTTAACCCAGACCTATTGATTGGCGGCGTGACGATTCCTGAACGTCATCAAAACAAAGGGGATGAACACATTCGGGTTTTTGATAAGATAAAACAAGGCTGCGATTTTTTTGTTAGCCAGGGGGTTTATGATGTAAACGCTTCTAAAAACTTTCTATCCGACTATTATTATTACGGTCAAGCACACAACATCCCTTTGGCCCCGATTCTTTTTACATTAACCCCCTGCGGATCACCAAAAACATTAGAGTTTATGAAGTGGTTAGGCATCAGCATCCCTAAATGGCTAGAGAATGAATTAATCCATAGCCAAGATATATTGCAACAATCGGTGGATTATTCCGAGCAAGCTTACTTAGAATTAAAAGCGTTTGCTGATGCTAAAAATATTCCTATCGGCTGCAACATAGAAAGCGTGGCCACACGCAAAGTGGAAATTGATGCGTCCATTGAATTACTGCGCCGTATTAAATCTCATAGTTAATTCAACCAGCATAAACTCAAGACATAAAAAAGCCGCTTAAACACATATGTAAGCGGCTTTTTTTATTCTAGCGTTTCAAACCTATTCTACGGTTTGCTCAACCGTTAGTGTCATAGGTTGAAATTGAATACCCTCTTTTTCACTGATATCCCCTGATAATTTAAAACCAAATTTCTCATATACAGGCACCGCATACAAAGAGGATCGCAATGCGTATTCATCATTTGGGCACATATCCATAATGGCCTGCCATAACTGCCGAGCAATGCCTTTTCCTTGATGCTCTTCGCTGACAAATAAATGATGCAAATGATTGCCCCCACGCATGGAAACATAACCCACTATTTCAGAGTTTTTCTCACATAATAAAGTGGTGTAATTATCACTCAATAAACGGGCATTAAATGCTTTTTCAGTTAAGGGTTTGATAAACCAATCGGGCAATTGATCCGTTTCATTTTGTAAATAGAAATGCGAAAGGGAATAAACCAATTTGGCCAATGCTTTAGCATCCGTTAAACGGGCTTTCCTTATGAGCATAATGACCATCCCTGTAGTGTTTTTTGAACTGTTGCCTAAAAGTATAGACTATATTTATAACACATGTACCCAATGATCCGAAACTATACATGCAACCTATTCAGAGTGCTCCGCCAATCTTGCCTCCGACATCAGTTTAACTCGACTATTCACCCGGTATTTACCTAATATATTACTCACATGAGTTTTAACTGTTGCCGTGGATATCACTAGTGACTTAGAGATTTCAAGATTACTTGCGCCAGCTAGCAAGTATTCCAAGACTTCTTGCTCTCGGCCTGTTAACTGCACTCCATTATCTGTAGGCAAACCCGTTGAATCTGACCCCATCAAGACTAACCAAACTGAATTAGACTTCACATCTTTTCTTTTAGATAGAATATTAATAGCACTATTACTCAGCGAGTCTGTAATAAATTCTTTTTCATCTAAAATACACCCGTGTAATTTGGATCGCTCAGCTAATACTAGGCAATCAGCCAATTCATTAAGTGCCTCAGAGTGACTTTTTTCTTTCAATACATAGCAAGCCATTAACACTCTAGCTTTTATTTCAATATATAAATTCCCGCCACTGCTGGCAGATTCGATTAAATATTGAAGGGCTTGCTGTGGATTCCTACCTGTTGAAAGCAGCACCCGACAATACACTAGAAGTTCAAATGTATACTGTTGCGAAGTATTTCTTTTTTGTATCCAACTAGATTGAAATGATTTTGCCCACTTAATAATTCCCTTATGATCCCCCTCCATCACATCAAGAATACTCCTCATTAATTTAGGGGAAGGAATGCCTAAATTCCAAACAGAGTAATGCTGACTAAAGTGAGTATTAAGCTTATTAACCGCTACTCTACTGCGAGCAGTATCCGTACCTAAAAAATATAATACCTCACTCCATAAGTGATAAGCTCTATTTAAGGGGTCTATATATCTCGGGCATTCCGATAATTTTATAAATTGCTTTTTTGATTCGGAGGTATCATTAATCTCTCTATAAATCAGTAAACGCACTCGGTGTAAAATAGAGAATTGACCACTCACGTCATAGCCATTATCTACACACCAAGAATGAACACTTCCACAAATATCTAGCGCTTCATCAGCCTTCCCTGAAAACAATAAACATGGACCTAAAACTGCCAATGAAGACAACATACAATAACCATCACCATAATTCTTACTTTGAAAGATAGCTTTCAATAAATAAGATTCAGCATCATGCAACTCACCTTGCATAAATGCATTAGCCCCAAGTCCATTCCAACTCCATTGTGAAAAGTCACTATCAGCCACAGCACTATCATAAAGATCATTAACTAATCGGCTATCTGTAATTACCCCATTCTTTAATAAATCCAGTTGAAACTTGGTCACAACTGAAAAGGCTTTTATGGACTGAAAATGCTCCTCACCAAATATTCCATGCTCAGACCTCACTGAATCATTAGCCTCCTCCAAAGAACCAATCAAATCAATAACGTTAGCAGTACTATCAGTAACAAAATCGTGTCCAGAGGCATATAGCCCTAGCCAAACTTCAAATAATTTTAGAGCAGGGTATTTCCGAATAATGTTTATAGGAAATCTAAATAGCTCCGCCCTACATGGTATTCTCCACGCCTAATAAGATTCTTAAGTGCGGGCATAGCTCCCTTCGCCGATAGTTTCCAATCTTTTTGATCAATACCAAAATCAAATAGTTGACAATAATCCCCCCTATCTAAAAAATATTTTTGAATAATGTCCTTAACATTCTTAGACAAATATTTTGTTTTATCTTTAAAATATCGCTTTACAAGATCATTTAATACATAACAACGGCGACCACCCTCATAAAACTCAGTTAATAAATTTAATGATTTACCTTGCTCAATCCAGTCTTTAGCATGATTAGGGGTGATTATATATATTAAGTCCTCAGGAACATTTAACAACGAACAAAAACACCCATAAAACTCTAAATTTTTATTTGATATATTATTTAACACCTCCGATTCCAAATAGTCATACAGAGCTGGTGTATAGTAATTCCCTTTATTTAAATTATTAAGTCTATAGTCATTTTTCATTCCTACCGGAAAGGAAAGAATTTGCAATACAGAAATCCAACCACCACTAATTTGCACAGCCATACGTAAAAAATCTTCAGGTACATCAAATTTTTTACACATCCGATAAAACTCTCTTACAGAAACAGAGTCCAATAAAAATTT
>CAJXIT010000056.1 GCA_913054055.1 uncultured Thalassolituus sp. | reverse complement strand
TGCGAAAGGCAGTTTAGAAAATGCAGCGCGCAACGCACGCTATAAGGTTTTTAAAAAGCATGTTCAATCAGGAGATGTTTTATTGCTGGCCCACCATCAAGATGATCAAGTGGAAACCTTTATGATGCGTTTAATGCGCGGTTCTGGTTTAACCGGGTTATCTGCCATGGCATCCGTAAGAGAATTTGGATCTGGCTATTTAGTACGCCCTTGGTTGCATCACTCTCGATCACAGCTGGAAACTTATGTGAAAGAAAATGGCATTAAGTTTATTGAAGATGAATCCAATACCGATACGCAATTTGATCGCAATTGGTGGCGCCATAGTTTGCTGCCAAAATTATTTAAGCGATATCCGCAGGCCAGTCATAGCTTAATGAAAACAGTTGAAGTATTGCAGCAAGAGCGCCAAGTGCTAGAGGATTTACTGCAACCCATTTATTCAAGCGCCACCGGTTTTGATCATCAGTTTACGCAAACGGTAACCTTAAGTTGCCAGCAATTGTTGGGACAAACCTCAGGCGTGCAAGCGCAATTGATTCGCATGTGGTTACAACAGCAAGCGATTCACCCTGCGTTAAATAGCGATCAAATCCAAGTTTTAATGAAAGATGTGGTGCAGGCAAAGCAGGATGCTGAACCTGTTTATCAATGGGGCGCGCATACCATTAGGCGCTTTGCTGGGGATCTATATGTGGTGCCAGCAAACCTCCCGCTTCCATTAAGCGAATCATCAGTCAGCATCCAAATAGCAGCGGGTGTTGCCGACATTCAATTGCCTTCACCGTTCTCAGGCGTATTCTCTTTATCAGAAGGTGTGAAAAACAGCTTGGTTTCTGGCGAATACCAGGTGGTTAATTATCACGCCGCCATGACCGCCAAACCCGTGAATCGCCCCACTAAACCCCTTAAAAAGTGGTTTCAAGAATACGCTATGCCCCCGTGGTTGCGGGGCTCTTGGCCAGTTATCATGAGGCAAGATCAGGTGGCGTGTGTGCCGGGCTTGTTTGTCTGTGACGGCCATGTGATTGAAAATGGCCTTCAATTGCAATATCAGCCTCTTAAATAGGTTTGATCAATAAATAACCGATAATTTTAAATATCACTGGCCTTTTATAACTAAAACTGACAGAATGCGCGCCCTAACAAATGGGTAGCGACTAAAAGAGTGGCACCAGTGTTAGCATTACATTTTAAGTATTCCCCATGTCCTATCGGGTGAGAGCCGCAAACTGTAGCCTTAATTGGCATTAACACGGTTTAGAACAGGTTCAGGATCAGCTGTCAGAACAGCAATGATCCGTTTGTGCAGGGTGACGGGAATCAAGTTAACGTGGATTAATTTTGATTGCGTCGTCTGTGACTTCTACGGGAAGTTACGCTGTGCCGCCAAGAAGTATCCCCTCTATATATAAAAACAGGTAATTTATGTCTGAAGTGAGCAACAGCTCTACTGGAACAGGCTTCGCTAGCCTTGGTCTTCCATTTAATCTTTTACGTGCCGTAGAAGAACAGGGTTACGAAACACCAAGCCCTATCCAAGCTCAAAGTATTCCTCACCTTTTAGAAGGTAAAGACGTATTAGGTTTAGCACAAACCGGTACAGGTAAAACCGCTGCATTCACTTTGCCAATTTTGGCTCGCACCAATGCAGACGTACGCGCCCCACAAGTTTTAGTATTAGCCCCTACTCGTGAACTGGCTATGCAGGTAGCAGAAGCGGTAGAAAGTTACGCCAAATATACGCCGGGTGTAAAAGTGGCCAGCATTTATGGCGGCAGTGATTTTGGTAGCCAGTTCCGTCAACTAAAAGCCGGTCCACAATGGGTTGTGGGCACACCGGGCCGTGTTATGGATCACATTCGCCGTGGCACATTAAACTTAGATTCCATCACTTCAATCGTATTAGATGAAGCCGATGAAATGCTTCGCATGGGATTCATTGATGACGTTGATTGGATTCTAGATCACGTACCAAGTACCCGTCAGGTAGCGCTATTTAGTGCGACCATGCCACGTCAGATTCAGCAAGTGGCTGAAAAACATTTGAACAACCCAACGGAAGTGAAAATCAAAGCCAAAACGGCTACCAATGATTCCATCACTCAAAAGTTCTGGTTAGTTCGCAATGCCGATAAAAGCGATGCCATGGTTCGCATTTGCGAAACCAGTGACATGGATGCCATGATCGTATTTGTTCGCACCAAGCAAGCCACAGAAGAAGTGGCCGAACACATGCGTACAAACGGTTTCCGCGCTGAAGCCCTTAACGGTGATGTGGCTCAAGCACAACGTGAACGTACTGTTGATCGCTTGAAAAAAGGTCAAATTGATATCTTGGTTGCAACGGACGTTGCGGCACGTGGTTTAGACGTTGAGCGTATCACTCACGTAGTGAACTACGACATTCCTTACGATGCTGAATCTTACGTTCACCGTATTGGTCGTACCGGTCGTGCTGGACGTACTGGTGAAGCGATTCTATTCGTTCGCCCACGTGAGCGTCGTATGTTGGGCACCATCGAGCGTGTAACCCGTAATAAAATTGCTGAAATGCAATTACCATCCATTGATGATGTGAATGCAAAACGCCGTGAGCGTTTTAAAGCACAAATTCTAGAAAACCTAGAAGGGGTGGATAGCGAAATCTTTAAAGGTTTGATCAACGAATTAATTGCTGAAAATGAAGCATTAGAAGCCGTTGACGTAGCCGTAGCCATTGCCCAAATGGGTCAAGGTAAAAAGCGTTTGTTTATGCGTGAAGGGGATCGTATTAAACGTCCTCAGCGTGATGATCGTGACGGTGGCCGTGGTGATCGTGGAGACCGTGGTCGTGATCGTGGTGATCGCGCCCCTCGTGGTGAAGAAAAAGTGGTTGATAAAAACCCAATGCCACTAAAAGACAATCCTGATGTGGACATGAACCGTTACCACCTTGCAGTGGGTTACAAAGATGGCGTTAAGCCGGGTAACATTGTCGGCGCCATTGCTAACGAAGCGGATATTGAAAGTAAATTCATTGGTCACATTGAAATCTTTGATAACTTCACAACGGTTGATTTGCCATCAGGTATGCCACCAGAAGTGATGGATACTTTGAAGAAAACCCGCATTTGTGGTCGTGCCATTGATATCAATGACATCAAAAATGTGAAAGTTGAAAAAGGCCGTGTAGATGGCCCTCGTGGAAATGGCGGTGGTCGTGGACGCGGTGGTGATAGTCGAGGCCGCGGTAGAGATAACCGTGGCAATGGCGGTGGTCGTCGTGAAGGTGGTCGCGATGGTGGCTATAAAGGTAAAGACAATAAGTCTGGTGGCGATAAGTCTTTTCCTAAAAAGCGTAAGCCAAGAAATGATGACTAAGCGTTAATCGCTTAACTATCATAAAAATTAAAAAGGTCAGCTATATGCTGACCTTTTTTGTTCAAAGCTTTAAGGTAATTTTTTAACTTTTTTGATGTGTTCGTTAAGTCGCTGCATAAACCCTTCTTTTTTTGCAAGAAACCCCTTAGAGATGTAAATGCCAAATGGTCGTCGGGATTCTATGTGTTTACGGAACATGCTTGGGTTCATTTCTTGGTCAAGGCAAACTTGTTCAAACACACTCTCTGCACTGAAAATAGCATCGACTTTTTTATTCAATAATAGTGAAGGTAACTGAAGAGTAGGTGCGCCGTGAACTTGATAACCATTTCTTGCTAACCAACGAAACGTAATGGTTTTACTGATGGTCGCAATCAGAGCGTTATTTTTAAACGATGAAGAATCATATTTATGTCGGTTTTGCTTTAACGAAAACCACGCCCAGTTATTAAATCCTAGTGGCAGGCTGAATTGCGCATACTTATCCCGCTCTGCATTTTGCGTGGCCAGAAAAAAGCCATCGATTTCATTGTTACGTACCGCCTTAAGCAACAGTGAGTAATTTTTATATTGTTTAAGCGATAGCTTTTCATTGAGCGCTTTAAATAATGGTTTGGCAGCCTCAACGGCGCTGCCAGCGATTTCACCATTTTTAATGTATGTGTAAGGTTTAAAGTCGGGTATACCTAGCCTAATGCCTTCGGAAGGATTGGCTACGGCAATGGTGGCGAGCCCAGTTAGCCATACAAATAGAAAAAACCGGATGAAATTCACAGCTGCCTTGGTTATAGTCTGTTGTCTATTAAGGTTAGCAGGTATTCAAAAATGGGCTATTTGTACAAGTTGGCGTGAAATGACTTTGTGCGTAAGGCAATAACAACTATTTTTATATCATCGGTTAAGGACGACCAATTAAGGAAACGTAACAAGGTAGTTACAACAGGAAGTAACAAGGACGATTGAAGGATACATTTGTCAGGATGACAAGTTGTCAGGAAGACTCCTAGGGTGATAGAAGGGTAAGGACCAAAAGTCTTTACCCTTTTTTTATGCCCAAGGATGGGCGGTATAGCGCAAGGAGGCAGGATGCCGGTGCGCATATGTTCAGGGATGAACGGTATAGCGCGGTGCCATGGAAAGCTTGCCCCGTGAACGCAGTGAATGTATTGGGTATGGCAAGGAGCGCATATGTCCAAGGATGGGCGGTATAGCGCAAGGAGGTAGGATGCCGGTGCGCATATGTTAAGAGGCAGTTTGTCTTCGTAGCGAATATTGATCGGGCAGGGGCTGCCCTCGTACGAGCTCACCCCGTGAGCGATCAAAAAAACGGCCCGCAGGCCATTGTTGTTTATCAAGCAAAGTAATCAGAGCTTATCACTCTAGCTGATCAGCCTTACCTTCAGCGCCATCCTATTCTTTGTGGTATGAGAGCGTATTTTGTCTTTCATTTGTTTTTGCCACAAAAAAGCCCGCAGCGATATAACCGCTACAGGCTCTAGATTAAATCAGCGATAAAAAATTAACGCTCTAGCTGATCAGCTTTACCTTCAGCGCCGTCTCATTCTTTGTGGCTTCATAGGGGCATTTTGTCTTTCATCAAGCAATAAAAAACGGCCCGTAGGCCGTTTTTGTTTATCAAGCAAAGTAATCAGAGATTAACGCTCTAGCTGATCAGCTTTACCTTCAACACCGTCCCACTCTTCAGCATCTGGCATTTTGTCTTTCATCTCAGTGATGTTTGGCCATACTTCTGCCAATTCAGCATTGATTTCAATGAATTGCTCTTGGCCTGCTGGAATTTCATCTTCGCTGAAGATTGCTTCAGCAGGACACTCTGGCTCACACAGTGCGCAATCGATGCACTCGTCAGGGTGGATAACAAGGAAGTTAGGGCCTTCGTAAAAGCAGTCTACCGGGCAAACTTCAACACAGTCTGTGTATTTACATTTAATGCAATTTTCAACAACAACGAATGTCATGATGTATTCTCTATTTATATTGGCCTGGCAAGCAGACCGTCTCTCTCATTTTTGCCGACATTCTAGTGGCTACGGGCCCAATCATCAAATATCGTATGCAATTTATTCTAGGTGCACGTTATACAGCATACTTCTATAGCTTTAAAACTGTTTAAAGTTATGAGAACTATCGGTTTTCTGTATATAGCCCCATAGATCAGCTATTTAATTGTTTCTTTAGCTCGTATAGCGCTTCTAATGCTTCTCGTGGGGTTAAGTCGTCAGGGCTGATATCTTCTAGCGCCAACTCCACCTTAGATGGCTCAGCCACGGCAAACATGTCGCTTTGAAACACAGGCTCTTCCACATTAGCAGGTTGGGCTTTTACCGCAGGTGCCGCAGCTGATTTAGCAACTTGCTGTTGTACATCCACCTGACCATTTTCCAAACTCACTAGCTTGTCTTTGGCTTGCGCGATCACACCATCGGGCACACCCGCTAATTTGGCCACTTGTAGACCATAGCTCTGGCTGGCAGGGCCATCTTCCACATGATGCAAAAATACTATGTGGTCTTTGTGCTCAGTGGCGGTTAAGTGAACGTTCACTACCCCTGCATTGCTCTCTGTTAGCTGTGTCATTTCAAAATAGTGAGTGGCAAATAAGGTGTACGCCCCAGTATGCTGGGCCAGATGCTCGGCGCATGACCAAGCCAATGAAAGGCCATCAAAGGTACTGGTGCCTCGGCCCACTTCATCCATTAATACCAAGCTGTTTTCGGTGGCGTGATGCAAGATGTTTGCGGTTTCGGTCATTTCCACCATAAAGGTAGAACGGCCACCGGCCACATCATCACTTGAACCCATGCGCGTAAAGATACGGTCAATATTACCAATGGTGGCACTGTCAGCTGGCACGTAACTGCCAATGTGAGCCATCAGTGCGATGTGCGCAGCTTGGCGCATATAGGTAGATTTACCACCCATGTTCGGACCCGTGATGATCAACATCTTGCGGTCTTGGTTAAATACAATGTTATTGGCAACAAACGGGTCTTCAATCACGGCCTCAACCACAGGGTGGCGACCTTGCTGAATGTCGATACCAGGGGCATCGGTTAAATTAGGGCAAACGTATTGCTGAGTGGTTGCTCGCTCGGCCAAGTTAGAAAGCACGTCTAATTCAGAAATGGCCGATGCGGTTTCTTGCAGTTCTGCAATTTGCTGAGCTAATAATTCAACCAGCTCTTCGTAAATGGCTTTTTCGCGAGACAAGGCACGGCTTTTACTTGAAAGGGCTTTGTCTTCAAACTCTTTAAGTTCAGGGGTGATAAAGCGTTCAGCATTTTTCAGAGTTTGGCGACGTACATATTCGGTAGGGGCTTTATCCGATTGAGCCTTACTGATTTCAATGTAATAACCATGCACGCGGTTGTAACCCACTTTTAAGGTGCTGATGCCGGTGGCTTCGCGCTCGCGGGTTTCAATATCAATTAAAAACTGACCGGCGTTTTCACTGATGCCGCGCAGCTCATCTAACTCTTCATCGTACCCTTCAGCAATCACACCGCCGTCACGAATCACCACAGGCGGGTTTTCAATAATGGCTTTTTCTAACGTGCTTACCGTATCTGGGTAAGTGGCCACACGCTTGGCAATGGCGGTAATCGGATCGGATTCAACCGATGCCATGGCCGATTGCAGCGAAGGCAATACTGCCAGCGCATCACGCAAACGGGCTAAATCTCTAGGGCGGGCCGAGCGTAATGCCACTCGGCTTAATATACGTTCTATGTCACCAATTTGTTTTAATACACTGTGAATGTCTTCGTAGCCGTAGCTGCTTAACATGTCCCCAATGGCAGATTGGCGGGCTTTTAAAACTTTGTGATCGCGCAACGGGCGGTTCAACCAGCGGCGCAATAAACGGCTGCCCATGGCAGTAGCAGTACGGTCCAGTACCCAAGCCAAGGTAAAGTCGGCATCGCCATTTAAGTTAATGTCGATCTCTAAATTCTTACGGGTAGCCGCGTCTAATACAATGGCGTCATCCGCTTGTTCAACCGTAATGGTACGAATATGGGGCAGGGCAGTACGCTGGGTTTCTTGTGCGTAATTAATCAAGCAACCTGCAGCTTCGATGCCTTGTTTAAAATCTTGGCAACCAAAACCGTGCAGGTCTTTGGTTTGAAACTGAGTGGTTAATAAACGGAAGCCGGTTTCGTATTCAAATTCCCAAGGGGGCATGGTTTGGCAGCCCGCACGCTCAGTAATGGCTGCCGGAAAAGGCTGGTCTTGGGCTAATAATAATTCCGCAGGGCGCAAACGCTCAATCTCACCCAATAAGGCTTCTTCGCTTTGTACTTCGATTACGGTAAAGCGACCAGAGCTGATGTCTAAAGTAGAGATGCCGTGGTTTTCTTTACCTGTGCGTCCATCCACATAAGAGCTAATGGCCACCAATAAACTGTCGCGGCGCTCATCCAAAAAGCTTTCATCGGTTAACGTACCCGGCGTAATCACTCGTACCACTTTGCGCTCAACCGGCCCTTTGCTGGTGGCAGGGTCGCCAATCTGTTCGGCAATGGCCACCGATTCGCCCATTTTCACTAACTTAGCGATATAGCCTTCAGCCGCGTGATACGGAATGCCGGCCATTGGAATAGCATTACCACCGGTTTTACCGCGAGCTGTCAGGGTAATATCCAGTAGGCGCGCGCACTTTTTGGCATCATCAAAGAAGATTTCGTAAAAATCCCCCATGCGATAAAACAGCACCTGATTCTCATGGTCTTTTTTTAGACCAAAATACTGCTGCATCATTGGTGTGTGTTCGGATTTGCTATCCTTTGATTTTACTGGGCTGGGGGCTGTTTTTATCATGTTTATTACTTCTAAATCAAAGGTATACGTGTTTTACTAGTTTCTACTGGAGTCCATAGGAGTCTAGTGGAATTCACTCACATCCGATGAATAAGTGTAACTTTTAGTGTAACTTTTGGCTTGAGAGCAAAGTTACACCTAATATCACTGAAAAGTTACACCTGTTTTCGGATATTGCCAGATCGCCCAATATCAATAAGCGGAAACCATGAGCGCTGTACAGAATACCAAAACTCCTTCTAAACCACTATCGGCCAAAGCCATTGAGGCCATGAAACACAGCTCCCCTATTAAAGCGGATGTGGGTGAAAACTCAGGTCTTAGGGTGAAATGTGGATCCACCGGTGTTAAGACCTTTTTCTACCGCTATAAAAGCCCTGTGTCAGGCAAACTCACTCAGATAAAAATTGGTAATTACCCTGCTGTGTCGCTGGCGGCTGCTCGGGTTGAATTGGAAAAGCTTAAAACTCTTCGACGATCAGGAGTGTGTCCAAAGCTGGAAAAGCAGGAAAAAGAGCAGGCGATCAAAGCTGAGCAGGAAAGGGTGGTGAAGGCTGCCAAGTCGAAGAGTTTTTCGATCGAAAGCTTGGTTGAGCTTTATTTAAGTGAATATATAGAGGATCGCTATATCACAGATAAAAAAGCGCCATCAAAGAAAAAGAAGGTTGCGGGAGCGCGTAAGCTAAAAGGGCAGGCCGAAGTTCGCAGGACTCTTTATGGTGATGCTGTACGGGTGCTGGGAGATTTACCTGCTGATCAAGTGACTCGTAAGCAGGTGGTTGATCTCATTATGGGGGTTGTGGATAGAGGGGCTAATGTACAAGCGGGGAATGTGCTAAGAGAGCTTAGTTCAGCTTATGAGTTTGCAATTGGCCTTGGGCATTTTTCGGACGAATTTGCGAATCCAGCCTTACTGGCTAGGGCCAGCTTAAATCAGGCGCGGGTGAAACTGACATCCAGCAAGGGTAAACGCGTGCTAACTGATAAAGAGCTGGCAAGTGTTATACAGTGGTTGCCTCAGTCAGGTTTTACTCATAAGCAAAAATGCATATTGCAGCTGACATTGTGGACGGCGTGCAGGAGCGGGGAAATCTGTGGTGCCCGCTGGCAGGATATAGATTTGGAAAAGGGTGTATGGAGTCTGGCTGAAACAAAAAATGGAGCTGCCAGAGATGTACAATTATCTGATCAAGCTACACAGCTGCTAAGAAGCCTTCAGGTCAGTGAGAACTCAGTGCAAACTTATGTATTTGAATCTCCCAATACAGGTAAGCCCATTCAACAGAAGTCACTTACCGAGATTAAGTGGCAATTAAAGAATGCTGATCGCTTGCCTAATCGCCGTAAGTACTCAGAGCAGCAAAAATGGCCTGATGATATGCAGGATTGGTCGCCACATGACTTACGGCGCACTGTTCGAACAGGGTTGTCAAAGCTTGGCTGTCCTGCAGACGTAGCTGAGGCGGTACTGGGGCACTCCCCCAAGGGTATTGAAGGTACTTATAACTTGCATAGGTATGAGGACGAATGTCGCCAGTGGTTGCAGAAGTGGGCGGATTATATGTCGTCTATTTAGCGCCACATTGCAGTGAATATGGAGGCTGTGGAAGTGGGATGACTGAGTGGCTAGGGGCTATTCTATTCATTGCATTTTTTGGCCTAATGGTTAGAGCGAGTTATAGGGATAATGGTATTGCAGGAGTTATTCCTATCGCACTCTGGTTAATCGGAATGCCTTTGAGCACGTATTTAGCAACTTTAGGGGTTTTACCAATCTGGTCAATTTTAGTTGTATTTACTGGTATGTGGTGGTTTGACCCTGTAGCTAGAAAGTTAGGCCCACGTGGTGATGACTTTAAAAGCTAACGGGGGATAATCAGTGGGCACAAAAAAGCACGCATAAGCGTGCTTTCATTAAGCTGGAGCAGTGATGCTTGTTAGCAGCTAACCATCTCTTTCGCGCTGGCCATTACAGACTCTTGGCTGTCAGATGCCTTTTTAAGAACATCTTTATATACCTTTTTCTTCTGAGCTGATGAAGCGTTATTCATAAACTCTGAGAAAGAAGATGTTTTGGCTGTGTTTTTCTTTAGTAATTTCATCATAACTGTAAATCTAGTCCTTGTTGAGCAAGGTTTCAAGAGCGGCGGGAGTATATTTTTCATTCACATGGTTGTCAATAGAATCTATGTTAGCCTTATAGCGACTGAGTTGATTGCTTCTGTCTTGAACAAGTAGGTCTACCTTTAGGTCAGCTCCAAAATGTTCTTTAAGTTTGTTGACGCATTCTCTAGCATTGAAGTATTGCTCAATGAATCGGCCTAAGGGGATGTTACGGCCTTCCACCTTTTCTCTAGCTTGTACGAACTCCCATGCCCTTATTGGATCTTGGTATACATAAAGAATCTGAACCATTCTCTTTCGCTTTATGGATCTTTCTATGTTCTGAGCCGCCTTGGTGTAATTCGTTAGTGTACCGTCCAGTAAAAAGCTCTGTGAGTTTTTAATAACAAAGTCATGCACCTTCTCAACAAGAATGGATACCGCCGATTGGAATAGCCATGAGTTGTCTCCAGTGTAGTCTTCAAACTGCTTTCTGAACTCGTCTGCATCAATCCGAATTACATCACCTTTAAATTCTTCTATTAGAGCTTTGGATGCTTCTGTTTTTCCAGCTCCGGGAGAACCTGCCATGAAAACGGAGACCGGATTTTCTTCTTTTGGAAATATCGCCTTGTCTGTAAATTCTTTGGCAAATTTCTTTTTAATTTTATGAGCGTGCGCAATGGCTTTATCTTGGATGATTTGTTGCTCGGCAGATAATGCTTTTGTCATACCTCCAACCTCTCTGAATGTTGCTTTAACCACTCGCGGCATTCCGCATAGTCAGGGATCAATCGTTCAACGGCTTTCCAAAACTTGGGTGAGTGATCATGATGTTTTAGGTGACACAATTCATGAGCGACCACGTAGTCCACTATACGATTGGGTGCCATGATGATTTTCCAATTGAAATCGATCTTTCCAGTTTTAGAGCAACTACCCCAGCGAGATTTATACGACTTGATGCCGATTGATTTTGGCGACACGTTAAAACTTTTCAGGATTCGATCGGCCTTTTCTTTTAATTTTATCTCAGCTTTTTCTTTATACCAATGAACGAGCGCATTACGGATAGCATCGGGATTTTTCTTGCCATGCGGGACGGTGACAGTTAGGTAGCCTCTCACCAATTTCACCGGTTGAAAAGCGCCTGATCGGACTTTTAAGCGGTAGTTCTTTCCTAGGTAAGAGAATGACTCGCCCGAAGTGAATTTCTTAAGGCTAGCGGGTTGAGCTTCCTTATGGCGACTGATTTTATTCTTTATCCATGTCTTTTTGTCATCCACCAGTTGTGCAATGCGTTTCGTTTCTAAAGCAGAGGGGACAACTATTGACACTGCGCCATCTTCAACACGAATATCTGCAGACTTTAGGCGTTGTGTTCGAATCACTTCAACAATGAAATGGTCGTTCTCAATATATTCAGGTGATGCCATCACTTAAACTTCACCTTGCCTAATTCCATAAAGCGCTCTTGTAAGATGCCTACAATTTCTTTCTCGCCAAATGAGGTGTCCAGTACCGCGCGTTTGATCTCTTTTTTCATGCGCTTCATTTCATCTGGCTTATTAAAGAAATCAATGATTTGAGTGGCCTCATCAAATATGCTTACCAAGGCTCGTGTGGTATCAATAATTTCACTGTGAAGCTCTTCACTTACAACACTGCTATCACGGGCAGAGGTGACTTCAGCCAGAAGTATGTTGTAGAAAGAAAATTCAGTCTCTGATAAATCCAGATCTGAAGCGGCTTGCTGGTGTTCAGATTCAATATTGTCAACAAGCTCCATTAACAGCTGAACTTGTTCTTCCCATTTGCCAGTGGTTTTAAGAATAATGTCCCGAAGGCGCAAGCTTAGTGATTTGTAATACTCGGGATCTTCATCCAAATTTATGGTGATGTGATCTTTGATTGCAGATTCAATTTCAGAGGCACGTGATTCGACAGACTTCACAGCCTCTGTTGACTCTTTAAAATTCGCAGCCAGTAAATCAACGGGGGGTATCTTTGGGTCAACACCGGTTGAAAGAATATGTTGGTCAACAAGCTGTCTAACCTTCTCACCAGCATCAGATATGTCTAAACCCGCATCTCTGTATCGATTACGAGCGCTGTGATGCACCTTCCCCCAAAACTTTAGATCAGCCACAAATGGCTTTGCTGCCGTATCCGGTAGGATGATATCCATTTGCTTTGCAAACTTTTTGAACGCTATTTCAAATTGTGATCTTACGTCCTCATCTTTCAGTGCCAGTACATAGTCATCCACATCAGTGGACTTAATCCCTTTAAAAAATGCTGCCACTCGGGTGTGTGTGGCTTTCAGTTTTGGTATCTCATCTTTAAGCGAAATATAGGTGCCCTCTACATCATCGCTGGTGAACATATCCAGTGCTTGAGTAAGGTATTCGGATAAACCGTGATAGTCCACAACAAAGCCGCATTGCTTGCCTTTGTAAGTTCGATTAACTCTTGCAATGGCCTGCATCAATGTATGATCTTGAAGCTTTCGATCTATATACATCACTTGCGCAATGGGCGCGTCAAAGCCGGTTAGAAGCATGTCTTTAACAATCAGGAATGCAGTAGGATCATTTTTCTTTTTATCGTTACCAAAAGGCTTAGGGAAGTTCTCAATGATCTTTTTTTGCTTCGCTTTATCAGTATGCTGGGCGATGTACTGCTCATCATTATGATCGCCACTGATAATTACCTCAGAAGGTGGCGCGCCCAATTCATCCAGTGTTTTTTTAAATATCGTAGCGGCATGCCGGCTGCCCACTACAATCATGGCTTTAAACCCATTCGGTTGAATGTGCTCTCGATAATGTTTGAGTAAATCTAAGCAAACCCAGCGAATACGAGCAGGGGCTTCACGAATGGCTTTCTCAACGCCATATTTCTTTTTAATTACACGTTTTTCGTCTTCGCCATAGTCGCTGAAATATTCATCAAATAAGTTATCCAGTGAATCCCCTGCAACTTCTGTTTTCACCTCGCGACCTTCATACAATATACGAACTGTCGCTCCATCATCTACGGCTTCATTAATTTTATATTGGTCAATATAACCACCAAAGGCCTGTCCCATCTTTTGAGTTTTAAGCAGGGGGGTGCCGGTAAAACCAATTTTGGGAGCATTAGGTAGAGTTGCATTGATGGTACTGGCTAGGCCACCAAATTGGGTGCGGTGAGCTTCATCAGCCAAGACAATAATTTTGTCACTGGGATTCAGGTTTTCAAAATCACTGCTTGATTGCTTTTCCATATCTGAAAACTTCTGAACCATGGCTGTCACTAAATCAGAAGCAT
>CAJXIT010000055.1 GCA_913054055.1 uncultured Thalassolituus sp. | reverse complement strand
TTTTATTGAGAAATTAATAAACCAGTTTTACACCCAGAGAGAAAATAATAGGTAAGGATTCTTCTGCTTCGCGCACACTGTAGTCTTTGTTGTATTCATAACCACTGATATTAATTTTATTATATAGATTTATGATTTCAAAATAAAACGTGCTTCGTCCAGACAGTTTATGGTCGGCTCTAAAATCAAGACGATGGTAAGCCGGTAATCGCTCAGAGTTATTGTCCGCATAAGTGGGTACATAAAGGTAAGGCGTATTAGTATTTGGATCAGCTATCGGTACACCTTCAGCTGTAACAGGTGTTGCACTGACTACCGGTGTAAACAAAGCGCCACTTTGATAACGCCATTTAAAACCGTAAGACGTTTTTTTATTTTTTTGATAAGCAGCTACTAAATTAATTACCCAAGGGCGATCTAACCCGTAATTAGCTTCAACGCCTGTTCGGTCTATTTTACGTTTGGTTTTACTGTACGCAGCGCTTAACCAGCCAAACCATTTATCCGTTAGGTTTTTATTGATCAGTACTTCAACACCATAAGCAGTACCAGTTGATCCGTTTATGTACGGGACAGGTGTATTTTCATCTGCCGTGCCATTGGTTAAATCGGTAACGTCTTCAGATGTGATTTGTGGATTCTCGATAATTAAGTTTTGTATATCTTTATAATATAACTCGGTTTTAATACTTAATGAATCATCGATTAAATGCTCAAATCCCACTATAAAATGATCTGATACTGGGGCTTTAAGATCTGGGTTTCCGATGTCGTCCACAATAAAACGGAACTCACGAATAAATTGACTATGTTTGCCGTAGGCGCCTGTTAGAGTCCAATCATTATTTAACTGATAACGAGAAGAAATTCTAGGTAGTAATACATGGTCTTTATTGAAGTCATTATAGGTGCTTCCTAATCCCATAGTTATTTCTAAATCAGGCGTGGCTAACCAGTCGTAAGCGACGAAACCATAGGTTCCTTGAATGGTTAACTTATCTTTTGACTCAAAGGGTTCGCCTAGTGATGCAGGAGAGCAGGGGCCTTGAATGTCATCGTTACAAGGGTTGTATAAACCAGAAGCAGTAAAATCTATTTCAGTTGAGCTTAAATCGATACCGTAACGAAAAGTATCTCCGTTTCTTAGTGGTGTATTGTAATAATTTTTAAAACGCAGTTCGTTGTTGATGGCATCTAATTCGAATAAAGAGCCAATGCCAAAACTCACGTCTTCTTCTTTATGGCTAACAGAAAAAATAGCTGCAGTGCCGCCAGACAAAACCGTATCAAATAATATCGCTTGATTATGGTAATAGGTTTCAGCATCTAAGCCGCCTTCAACAGCTGGTTCGGTTTGCAACAGCTCTGATTCAGGACCAAACTCAATGCCAACACTGTCATTAGCGCCTGTGGCAATCAATCTTAAGTTGCTAGAGCCGCTAATATTCCATTGGTATTTTAATTGATAATCAGAATTTTTAGGTACCTTAGTAAAGGTGAATTCTTCTTTATCTATAAAAGCGTCAACATAATATTCTAATAAACTTTGGCGATACGAAGCATAAAACGCGCTGTCTTCGCTTATGGCTCCTTCAACCAATGCCCCGGCTCTTAAAAAACTTAGGTCGATTGTTGTGTGAATTGGTTCAATATAAGGGTCTCGCAGCTTGGTGGCCAACACTGCACCAATAGCATTATTATACTCAGCTCCCCAGGCTCCAGATTTTAAACTAAAATTTTCAATTAAATTATCATTGTAAGTGCTGCCACCATCATTGTGAAAGACATAGCCCACAGGCACAAAATCGGTGATATATGAATTATCAAAAGGATTGGATCCACGTACAGCAGGAATGCTAAAGGGCCCAAAGCCTCCAAGTACGACACCAGGTAAAGCTTCAACAGCTTTTAGGGGGTCACCGCCTGAGCCAGGCACTTTGAGCAATTTCTGTGTGGTAATCTTAGGGCCTTGTTGCTGCGAACCACTGATATTGATTGTGGATAACTCGGTGATTTCTTCATTGTTTTCATTATCTGAATCGGTTTCTACGGCAATGGTAGGTGCAGTAAAAATAGTCGCCAATGTTAAACACAGAAATGGTCTTCGCCATAAACTGTCTTTGTAATAAAAAGATGGGGTCATGTTGATCCTTAATTATTCTTTTTCTCTACTTTAACAAACATGGAGTGAGCTAGGTAGAAATGATTATCTGTATGCTTTTTATATTTTTGCCATAAATTGTGGTTGGCTAACCTGAACCGCAGCTGAATCAAATCGCATTGAGCAGTGATAGCTCAAATGGATGTGGCTTGAGGTATTTTTGTTGCTGTAAATAATGTTCTGAATCGGTATGAGTCTGCACATGATGATTTAAAAGAGTAAGTGGTACGATTAAGGGTACATAACCTTTTCTGTACTGGGTAAATACTTCCCCCAATTCATGCTTACTTTCGGTTGAAAGGTCTTTTTTCAAATACCCCTGTAAATGTTGTAGTACGTTTGTATGTTTATTGCGATTGGCCATGTGCTTAAGCGCTTGCATAAACATCGTAATATAGTCTTGTGCAATTTCTTCTAGAGGCTTAGATTTTAAGTTACTGACGATTCGTCCTAACTCTTGATAACTTTGTATGTGGTGAGACATCAGTTTATATTTGTATCTCACATGAAAGTCGGTCAATGATTTTTTTGTTAGGTTCGCTTGAACATTTTTTTGCCAATCAGAGTAAGCCATGACCCGTGATAAAAAATTCTCTCTTATTTGAGGGTCATTGATACGCCCAGCATCTTCTTTTGGCATTAATGGCAATAGGCGCTCTATTTCAGCCGCATAAATCCCCTGGGTTTTATCTAACGGCATGCCATTCTTGTGGTAAAGCTTCACGGGCTGATACCCACAGCTAGGACTTTTGTGCATAAAAATGTAACCGCTGGCATCAATCAATTTTTCAGCCTGATTTTTGGCGTACTCTTTTAGCTCTTTGGTAAAACTGACGCTGTGATCTTTCACCAGTACCGCTTCAATATTATTGTAAATACCGGGTTCAGTGTCGGTGGTGATTAAATGAATTGGAGGTCTTGGAATAGACATGCCAATGCCCACTTCTGGGCATAAGGGCATTAATTCAAAATGTTGAGACAGTATGTCATCGATATATCGAGAACGTTTATGGCTGCCGTTATACCTTACTTCTTGACCCACCAAACATGCACTGACACCAATTTTGATTGGGCCTGACTGGGTAATTGGTTGAGCGGCTGATGTTTTCATAATCACACTATGTCTGTAATGGTCGTATTCATTAATACGCCGAATAGAGTAAATTGGATGACGTTAAATGTAAAAGAATGGATCGTTGAAAAGAATAGCCTGAATATTGACGCTTACTTTAAAGATGATAATCCAATAAATACAAGCTGGCTTGTAAGAGCATTTAGCCTAATTTGTCATAAGTAGAGGTGCTTTAATTATTTGTTCACTTTTATGTCACATGTTTTTGCAATGTCAGCAAAGTCGAGCTAGATATTTAATATGAGGTTTGAATTAGTAGGTTGTAAATATGAGTTTAAGTAAACAACAGAGCGCACAGGTTCTTTTTCAGTTTGATGCAACGTTTGAAGTGAGTTATGTAAATTACTATCGTGGCAATGATTTGGCAGATCCACAGCTAGTTGTAACATTAGAAAGAGAAAGCGAGCGTCAGTCGTTTGCCTTCATGCACCCACATTTTAATGATGTGGATCGCAATCTTATTAGTGCCCAGGGCCTAGCCATAAGCTCTGTTAAGCTTTCGCCTTTTGGCCAGAACCAGATTGAAGTATCGGATCTTAAAGATGGCATGGTGTACTTTACAGCGAGAATAGTGAAAAACATTACGCCGACTGCTTAAAATATCGGTGCTGATAAAAAACCAAGTTACGACTTGGTTTTTTTTCGCCTATGGAAAAGTCATCGTAGAAAAGTAAAGGGGAGTGAAGTTGAGAGATTTAAGTGGTTGATTCAAATTTATTCAATATAAATAAAAACACCCGCTATGGCGGGTGTTTTTGTGTGTGCGGTTATTGGTGGTTTAGAAATTAATGAAGCTGTAAAACCAAAGCGGCTTTTTCACAGTAATCTTTTTGCTTGGTATCATTCTTCTGTTTACTTTGATTAGACTTGATCCAAATGTAACTTGACGCTTTGCCTTTGCATAATTCTAAGCCTAAAACACTGTTTTTAGATTTTACAAAAAGATTCATGCTCACTTCCCCTCTGCCGGCGGTGCGCAAGTGCATCTTTTTAGGTGATAATGTATACGATTTAATGCCACTGCGGCCATTAACGCTAATGCTTTTACCTGGCGGCGCGTTTACCCATTCCGCATCGTCACGAATTTCTATGCTGGTCCAACTGCTGTCCGTGGAAACAGATAACTCATAGATGGTGTCTTCCGCTGCGTAACTTGAAGCGGCCATCATAGCTAATATCAGCCATAATCCTTTCATCTTATTCTTCCTTGGTATAAGCCTTCTAAAAATGTAGGTAAGAATTAGGATTTCGTCAAATGCATACTGGGAAAAAGAGCGGTCTGCCCCTGTGTTTAACAGGGGCGACCAGAGAGTCATAGAGTGACTATAAATGGGTTTCAGCGTATTCAGCCAATATGGATCTTGGCACCCCTTGTAGCTCGATTGAGCCCCCATACTCAAACCCTTTAAAGCGTTCATTTAAGTATGTTAAGCCTGAGTTGGTAGGGTTTAAATAAGGCGTGTCGATTTGAGCCAAGTTGCCTAGGCAGACCACTTTAGAACCGGATCCTGCTCGGGTAATAATGGTTTTCATTTGATGGGGGGTTAGGTTTTGGCTTTCGTCTATGATAATCAAGCTGCGCTGAAAGCTGCGGCCACGAATATAGTTTAATGACTTAAACTGCATGGGCACTTTTTGAAGGATGTAATCAATGCTGCTGTGGGTGTTTTCATCTTCCATATGCAGGGCTTCAAGGTTGTCAGTAATGGCGCCCAACCAGGGTTCCATTTTTTCAGCTTCGGTACCGGGTAAGAAACCAATGTCTTCGTCTAAGTCTCGCACACTGCGAGTGGCAATAATACGCTTATAGCGATTCTGGGCCACGGTCATTTCTATGGCAGCCGCCAAGGCTAAAATGGTTTTACCTGACCCTGCAGAGCCGGATAAATTGACCAAATGAATATCAGGATCAAGCAATAAATCTAACGCCACTGCTTGATATTTATCCCTAGGGGTGAGCCCCCAAGCTTCTTGTTGTAATAAGTTATCGGCAGAGCGATCCCAGATAGTGACCATGTCTTCATTCACTTGCGTGATGCGACCAACAAAACCCTGCTCATCCATAATGTATTGATTAATGAAGATTTCACTGGCTAACTCTGATCGCGCAATTTTGTGTATGGTTCGGCCAGTTTCTTGAATGGTTTCTACTTTATTGATGTTGTCCCAAAAACTGTTTTCGAAATCGTGAAAGCCTTTGGTTAATGATTCTACATCGGTCACCAGTTGATCGTTGTGGTAATCCTCGGCGTCAATGCCACAACCACGTGCTTTCAATCGCATGTTTATGTCTTTGGTGACTAAAACAATTTGGGTTTTAAAAGATTGTTGTTGTAAAAATATCAGGCTGTTAATGATTTTATTATCATTTAAATCATTGGGCAGCATATTGCTTTGCTGTACGGTTTTGTCCATTAAAATACTCAGTGTTCCGCAGTTTTTTAATGCGCAAGGAATGGCAACACCTTCACTGATTTCTTCAGGGGTGGCTTCTCCTAAAATACTGTCGATGTTTCGAATGGCTTGACGGCATTCAACGGATACGCCAGATTTTCCGGTTTTGAGTTTGTCTAATTCTTCAAGTACCGTCATGGGGATGACGACTTTATGTTCTTCGAATTTGAATATGGCGGTGGGGTCGTGGATTAAGACATTGGTATCAATGACATAAGACTTGGTACGACGTCGGTTGGGCATCCAGCACTCCTTAGAGTTACTATAAAATAACCTGCAGGCCACACACCTTGGAACGACTACTAACTGTTCTGGGCTTTGTGTTGCCCTGTCAGAATAAGTTTAACGCCATTTCATTCAACCGAGTTTTGGGAGGGATGGCAAGTAATAAAAAATTTAATTTTAAACAGGTGTTTTATTTTAGGTTTTGTGTGATGACTGACAGATAAGAATGGGCTGAGACAAAACAAAAAAGCTGACCAGGTGTGGGTCAGCTTTTTGAAAGTTCATTTGTTTGTAGGGTGGCTCATTAATGGCGGATGCGCACTCGAATACTGGATTGATCTGAAAACTTGATGCCGCTGATAACCACATCTCCAAAAGTGTTCTCAGAACTTGAGCCTTTCACCCTTAAGTCTCTAAATGCAATCTCTTCAATTTCAGATGGTAAAGCCAGTTCAATGCTGCCGTCTTCATGAATGATTTGCTTCACTTTTTCATTATTATATTTCACCCCTTTCACTGTGATATCGGCATCCAGCATGGAAGATAGGGGGTTTAATAGAGAAACCACTTCGTCTAATGCGCCCAGTTCATTCAAGTCATCACTATTATCGCCATTTGCTTGGGCCATTAATGAATTTAAAGCTTCATGAGGCGCTTGAAAACCTTGGCCTTGTACGCCATCAAGGGCATCGTCATCCATGGCTTTTAAACCTTGGTAATTATTCATTTGGCTGCTGGATGTGGCTTGGTCAGATTGTGAATTGGTTGAGTGACTGGCAAAGGCACCAAATGACATGGGGCCTAATATCATGGCCATAAACGCCGCCACCAAGCGGGTGCGATTTTGTTTCTTTAGAGCTTTTTGCAGTTGGCGTTCGGTTAACAGGCCTTGCTCTACCAGTACTTCACCAAGACGCTGCTGGGTTTTAAGTTGAACTTGAAGGGCTGTATCCAGCTGGGCTTGGGTCAGCAAGCCTTTGCGAATCAGTAGGGAACCTAAGCGGCTCTTTTGAGTAGCATCAGACATAATAAGTAACATCCTAAATCTTATTTTCTGCTTCTGTGCAGGGTAACTATATAACGGCTGATCTTAATGTTGGCTGCTAGCTGAGAATGAGGCAACGAGTGTTATTTGACGCTATTTAGCTAGCCTGTATTAATGCGTGTACCATATTGAATTTATTAGACTTTTTTCAGATATATCTATGCTTAAAAAATGAGGGTACAAGGGTACTCATTGGCATAAACTATGGGCTCGATTAAGAAAAATAATGGGTGGCGTCACAGAAAATCCACTAACCTCTTCGCATCATGCCAATCACTCATAATCTTAAGCTTATTTTAATTAATAATTTGTTATAGTGGCGGCCTTGAAATTCAGGGGTTTTACCTCACATTAGGTAGTTCTGTTATTGTTTATTTCCCATAGAATGATTTGGAATGCTAATTGGTTGCCAGTGGTCATTACCAAAGCGCTTTATTGTTTAGGAGTTCGTCATGTCTGATCGTCACATTAAATTACTGATTTTAGGTTCGGGTCCAGCCGGATACACAGCTGCGGTTTATGCCGCCCGTGCCAACTTAAATCCAGTTGTTATTACTGGTATGCAAATGGGTGGTCAGCTAACCACCACGACTGAAGTAGATAACTGGCCAGGTGACGTGGAAGGTTTGCAAGGCCCTGAGCTAATGCAGCGCATGCAAGCTCACGCTGAACGTTTTAACACTGAGATCTTGTTCGATCACATCAACTCTGTGGACCTAAGCAAAAAGCCATACACCCTAACAGGTGATCAAGGTACGTACACTTGTGATGCCATGATCATTTGTACTGGTGCCAGTGCACAGTACTTGGGCTTAGAAAGTGAAGAAGCGTTTAAAGGTAAAGGGGTATCCGCCTGTGCCACCTGTGATGGTTTCTTCTATAAAGGCAAAGAAGTGTGTGTAGTGGGTGGTGGTAATACGGCGGTTGAAGAAGCGCTTTACCTGTCAAACATCGCATCAAAAGTACACGTGATTCACCGTCGTGATAGCTTCCGCAGTGAAAAGATCCTAGCGGATAAGATCTTAGAAAAAGCGGAAAATGGTAACGTTGAAATCCATTGGCACAATGAGCTTGATGAAGTATTGGGCGATGACATGGGTGTCACCGGTGTGCGCATTAAAAACAAGCAAACGGGCGATACCAAAGAGATTGAGCTGGCCGGTGCGTTCATTGCTATTGGCCATACTCCTAATACCGAAATCTTTGCCGGTCAGCTAGACATGCATAACGGTTATTTGAAAGTGCAAAGTGGCCTAGAAGGCAATGCAACTTTAACCAGTAAAGAAGGTGTTTTCGCGGCAGGTGATGTGATGGATCATATCTATCGTCAAGCCATTACATCAGCCGGTACTGGTTGCATGGCAGCTCTAGACGCTGAGCGCTATTTGGATAGCTTGGAAGACTGATCTCTCGGTGCCTATGGCCTAGCCGAAAGATTTTGAAGGTAAAAAAAGCCCCTTAAGCAATTTTGTTTAAGGGGCTTTTTGTTATTTCTATGCGTTAAATAGTGTCTATTTTTATTAAATGTAAACCGTGTCGGGATTCCACTGGCCCAATCACTTGGCCCGCTTGGGCATCGACCAATGCTTGGGTGATGGCTTCTGGTAAGTCACTTTGATTGATTGTGGATAAGCTGCCGCCGTTATCCTTACTCGGGCAAGCACTATGATCTCGGGCCATTTGAGCAAAATCCGCCCCTTGATTTAATGATTGCATAACCGGGTCAACCAATAATGGGGTTTTTAATAAAATGTGTCTTAATTGCATGTTTATACCCAAGCTTTTACTAATTTGAGTCTAGACTATTAAGCAGGGTGGCAAATAGGTAGAATGCGCCGCCTAAGATTCAATGATTTAAGTGGATGCAGTGGTAGAGCAGCACTTAAGTGTAATGTTTGTAAAAAGATAATAGGAAGTGAATATGGCGCGCGGTGGATTTAGTCGAAATAAGATACAAAAGCAGCAAGGTAAAGGTGAGCTGCAGTCGGCTAAAACCGAAGGGCCATTCATTGAGTGGGTGGGACGCCCAGAATATTATCGCCATACTCTAGTGATTGATGAAAAAGAATATCGCTACGAGTCGGATAGCACGGATTTAGGTGTCGAAGTGGGCGAGATTGTGGTGTTTCGTTTTGTGGATCACAAAGATGGATTGATCGTTGATCGACGCTCTTTGGGTCGCTGGATTGACCCTGCCCAGTTTAATTAAGCCTGATTTACAGATCTGATAAGAAGCTAATCACAGTATTGCTACTGGGATTAGCTTTTTTATAGAGGGTCGTTGGTTTTTAAAAAACTTGAAGGTTAAGCAAGTTTGATTCGCAAGTTATCAATTAAGCGCGCTTTTCCTAAAATAGCAGCGGCTAATACCACCAAGTTTTGATCGGATTCTGCTGCAGGGGCTAATGTGTCGGCGTTGCGAACTTCTAGGTAGTCAGGTTCAAACCCTAAGCCTGCCAATTCCACATTACCTTTTTCACACAGTTCTAAATAGTTTTTAGCACCATCTTGAATGGCGGCAGAAATCTCAGAAAGAATGCGATAAATATTACTGGCCGTGGCTTTTTCTTCAGCGCTAAGGTGGTGATTACGAGAACTCATGGCCAAGCCACTTTCTTCGCGGCAAGTATCCACACCAATCACATCAAATGGCAGGTTAAGATCCCCCACCATTTTGCGAATAACCGCTAGCTGTTGAAAATCTTTTTCCCCAAAAAAGGACGCATCTGGTGCCACCATATGGAACAGTTTCATGACTACAGTGGCCATGCCATCAAAGTGACCAGGGCGACTGTCACCGCATAGACCTTCGCTCACAACCGGTACGCTGACAGTGGTTTGAGCATCTTGGCCATGGGGGTACATTTCATCGATAGATGGGAAAAATAAAAGGTCGCAGTTGCGCGCTTTTAATAATTTGCTGTCCGCATCAAAGGTTCTTGGGTAGCGACCTAAGTCATCAATGTCATTAAATTGCAGGGGATTGATGAAGATACTGCTGACAACAAAGTCGCAATCTTCTACGGCTTTGTCGATTAACATCATGTGGCCTTCATGCAGGCTGCCCATGGTCGGCACAAAGCCGACTTTTTTACCTAGACTGCGAGCGTGTTTGATCTGATCTTGCAGCTCGCGAATACTCTCTACTACTTTCATGCTTTGAATCCGTGCTCCGGCCCTGGGAAGGAGCCATCTTTAACTTCTTGCGCGTAAACTTCAAAGGCCTGTTGAATGGTGCGGCCTTCGATCATGTAATTTTTCACAAACTTTGGAATGTGGCCCGGGTTCATGCCTAACATGTCGTAGCACACCAAAACTTGGCCATCGGTATCACTGCCTGCGCCAATGCCGATCACGGGAATGTTTACAGATTCGGTTAAGGTTTTGGCCAATTCCGATGGCACACATTCTAATAATAAAACGTCTGCACCGGCCGCTTCCATGGCTTGTGCATCTTTAATCATTTGCTTGGCTGCCGCATCGTCACGGCCTTGTACTTTATAGCCGCCAAACTTGTGTACGTACTGAGGGGTTAAACCTAGGTGCGCGCAAACTGGAATCCCGCGCTCGCTTAACATGGCCACGGTATCTACTAACCAAGCACCGCCTTCTAATTTGACCATTTCAGCACCCGCTTGCATCAGCAAGGCCGAACTTTCAATGGCTTGCTCTGGGGTGGCATAAGACATAAAGGGCAGGTCAGACATGATCAAGGCCCCTTGGTTGCCTTTTTTAACGGCGTCTGTGTGGTAACACATGTGTTCTAGGGTCACAGGCACTGTGCTGTCTTGCCCTTGGAATACCATGCCTAATGAGTCACCCACCAATATCACGTCGATATCAGCGCTGCTTGCTAGATGAGAAAAGGTGGCGTCGTAGGCTGTGACCACGGCGAACTTTCTGTTGTCTTGTTTGCATTGATGCAGGGTGTTTATGGTTGTTTTGCTCATAAAGCACTCATTTCAAATAGTGTTAGGGGCGTATAGTCCGGATTTACACTTGGAAGTCAAATGCCAATTGGCAAGATTGTCAGGTCAAATGGTACGGATGTTAGATGTTCTGAGAGACTTAAACCATTGCTTAGCAGTAGGTCAGGGGCCAGATCCTTTAGGGGGTAAAGCACAAAACTGCGTTCCAGCATGAATGCATGGGGCACAGTGAGCCTTGGGGTGCGTATTTGGGCTTCACCATACAGCAATAGGTCTAAATCTAGGGTGCGCTCTCCCCAGTGGCGTTTGCGCTCGCGCCCTTGGGCTTGCTCTATCGATTGTAAGAGGTCCAGTAGATCGTGGGGCCCTAATTGGGTTTGGCAGCAGACCACACCATTTATATAGTCAGGCTGATCTTGAGGGCCTACAGGCTTGCTGCTGTACAGAGGGCTTGCGGTAACATTTGAGAGATGGCGATGCTGGCTCAGGGCTTTTATGGCCTGCTGAGCCTGTTCTAGGGGCTGATGAAGGTTGCTGCCTAAACCGATGTAAACGTCTACCCAAGGTTTCATAAATGCAATTTATGCCTGTGCTGATACTTTACTGGTGCAGTCTAAATTAAGATTCAGGGCGACGTCTTGGCTTGCGATCACCAGAGCGGTTGCCACCACGTTTGTTATAGCGCTTACGCGGACGTGGCACGTATTCACGAGGATTGTCTTTTTGGTAGACAGTCCACCACTGGCCTGTGCCATCTAGGTCTTCACCTACTTCCTCACGTAATAAAATAAAGTCATAGGCGGCACGGAAACGCTCGTGGCCGTATATGCTGTCGATGCTTTTTGGCAGGCGTTTCACTAAGCGGTGTTGTAAATCCCAAATATCACGCATAGGGAATACAAAACGCTTAGGAATGGAAGTGCTTTGCTGCTGCTTTGAAATCACCTCTTGTGCGGCCTGTTGCATGGCTGGGCCAGCAGGAATTTCATTTTGAAGCTGTTTGGCGCGCTCTAGCATACAAGGCCATAGGAACACAGACAGTAAAAAGGCAGGGGTTAAAGATTTGCCTTGAGAAATGCGCAAGTCACTATTTTTAAGTGCTTGGATCACCATGTCGCGGTAGAAGCTGTCGTTATCGATGGCGGCCTGAGTTTGCGGGAAAAGTTGCTTAAACAAATCTCGGGTTTGCAGTAATTCAAACGTGCTATGAGCGTGGCCAGCCATGAACAGCTTTAACGCTTCTTCAAACAATCGAGCCGCAGGAATGTCTTGTAATAAAGGGGCTAGCTGGCGGATAGGGGCATCGGTCTTTTTATCGATATCGAACCCTAGTTTACCTGCAAAGCGCACGGCTCTTAGCATGCGTACCGGGTCTTCGCGGTAGCGGGTTTCAGGGTCACCTATCATGCGAATGGAAGCATTGTAAATATCTTGTATACCCCCCTCATAACTGCGTACTGAAAAGTCTTTGGTATTGTAATAAAGCGCGTTAATGGTGAAGTCGCGGCGAATGGCATCTTCATCGATGCTACCGTAAACGTTGTCACGCAATAACATGCCTGATTCATTTTGCTTGGATTCTTGTTTGCCTTGGGCGTTATCATGACTGCCGCGGAAGGTGGCCACTTCAATCACGTCACGACCAAATACCACGTGTACCAAACGAAAACGGCGACCGATTAAGCGCGAGTTACGAAACAGCTTATGTACTTGCTCGGGTTTCGCGTCTGTGGCGATGTCGAAATCTTTTGGCTCTTGGCCCAATAGCAAGTCTCGAACACCACCGCCCACAAGGTGTGCTTCAAACCCTGATTTTTGCAGGCGATACAGTACCTTTAAAGCATTCTCACTGATCTGAGTTCGGCTGATGCCATGACTCTTGCGTGGGATCACTTCAACACTGCTCTCAGCAGTTGGTGATTTTTTAAGCTTGGAAATTAGACGTTTAAGCATGATTCACATGAATAAAATTAATGGTGACACCCAGATTCTGTTTTGATCAATTGGTGCCTACAGTGCATCAACCGTGGGTTTCAGAGTGAGGCGAGTGTACAGAAGTTATACCAAATGACAAGTTTGAGGTGATTGGTTTGGGTGTTTGTTGAAACGGGTTAAATAAAGCAGAGGTGTTGCTAAGGAAGAAAATAGTCAAGGGCAGCTTATTTATTTTTATTATTGGCTGCCCAAGGTCGATTCGAGTGTTTTCTTATTTTTATTATTTAAGTTCGAATTGCGTTTTGAGTGTCTGGTACGCCCTTATTGTTATTTTTATAATGGGTCACTACACACTCAAAACACGAATTCTGGTTAGCCTGTTATTTTAATTATTATGGCTACAGAGAGTTAAGAACACTTTGTTATTTTTATTTGTGTGTTTCTTATACTCTCCGTGCAACCTTATTTTTTTATTTTTATTAGTATCAGTGTTGCAAGTACTAAGTATAAAGCATTTGGTGTGCCAACTTTAAAATTCCCTTTAAAATCAGTAGCTTACATATTATTTGAACTATTAATGATCAAATGTGTCAGGGCATTGTTACCTAAAATCGCTATTTGATACCGGTTTGTGGGGTAACAGGTAACATGGGTAACAAAACTGGCATATCTTGTCTTTGCATTAGGCTTTCTCTGGACTAACAATTGGGAAATATTGTGCCTTAATGAAGGTTTTATAGTTA